>WLCQ01000001.1 GCA_009705225.1 Actinomycetota bacterium
ACCAGATGGAGGTATTCGGTATTAGCACGAGTTTCCTCGTGTTATCCCAAAGTTCGGGGCAGGTTTCTCACGTGTTACTCACCCGTTCGCCGCTAGATCTTCACCGGTATTGCTACCGGATGGATCCCGCTCGACTTGCATGTGTTAGGCACGCCGCCAGCGTTCGTCCTGAGCCAGGATCAAACTCTCCGTCGAGATTTCAGTCGCAGCCCTAAGGCGTTGACTTCGATCATTGTTAGAGAGCCGAGACAGAGGGGCTCACCTCTGTGAATTCTCAGCTTTGGTGTCATGCGGGTTAGGCACAACACCGGAATTGCATTGTGAACGATCACGACTCGTACACCTTCCCCACTGGAGACCCGAAGGTCTCACTCAAGACCCAAGGGTCTTGCAAGAACTCAAGAGTTCCCGGTGAGCACAAGAAGGTGCCGGTTGCGGTGATCGCCCGCACTGGCTTTTTCGTCCTCTGTTCTGTTTTCAAGGAGCACATACCCGGACGAACCGGGCCGAGGAAGCAGGGCGCAAAATGCGCCCGAGCCAGAACTCGGTGCAGGTCCTACCCGATTGCTCGAGCAGTTCCATCTCCGCCACATGTGGGACTCTCTCAGTGGAGAGCCGCTTCAGGTGCGGATGACCACCCTACAGGGCTTCCCTCAACCGTGCAACTCGGCATTTCCAGGTGACTGGGATTCCAGGCGACTGGGCAGCTGAACTGCGTTGCTCGGGGGGAGCCCCGCTCTCCGGTGGAACCGGTGAGCGGGTGGAGCAGAGAACCTAGACCACGTGTGAACGCAGCGCAAAATCCATCTTGCTCAACCCTGTGCTCGACGTAGGCTCTGGGCAGCGATTATCGAGGAAAACGCAGGAGATACCGCTGTTTCTTGCCTCGTCGTACCATCGCCCAACCACTGGCCAGAAGGTCAGCCTCGGCGAGGGCCTGACCTTCAGAGACCGGCGTGTCATTGAGAGAAACGCCCTTTTGGGCGATGAGCCGTCGAGCCTCTCCCTTCGAACCCACAATCTGGTGCTTCGCAAGAATTTCTGGGAATTCGAGGCCGATATCGCTGGGATCAAGGTTTGACACGGGCAGGCTGGTCGCCAAGGTCTCCCACTCGGCATCATCGAGCTCGGCAGCAGATCGGGTGAATCCCCGCGACGCACTCTCTGCACGCTTCGCTTCGTCGTCGCCATGAACCACCGCAGTGACCGATCGAGCCAATTCCTGCTGGGCGAATCGCTTCTCCGGGGCTTCGAGGTGCTGGGCCATGATCCCGGCGATGGCAGGCACCGTCAAAAGGGTGAGCTGCATCAGGAAACGTTCAACATCGCGGTCGTCGGTGTTCACGAAGTACTGGTAGAAGGCGTAGGGGGTGGTGCGTTCGGCAGAGAGCCAGACGGCGCCGTCAACGGATTTTCCAAACTTTGACCCATCGGCCTGGGTGACCAGAGGAACGGTGAGCCCGAAGGTGTGCCCGCCCGAGGTGCGTCTGATGAGGTCGATGCCGGCGGTGATGTTTCCCCATTGATCGGACCCTCCGACCTGCAACTCGACCGCCATCGTGTCGAACAGATGCTTGAAATCATTGGCTTGGAGCAACATGTAGCTGAATTCGGTGAATGAGATCCCGGAGTCGCTCTCGACCCGATTTCGCACCGAATCCTTCGCCAGCATGGTGTTGACCGTGATGTGCTTTCCCACGTCACGAAGAAAATCGAGCACGCCGATCGGAGCGGTCCACACCCGGTTATCCACGAGCCGAGCCTGCGCCGGGCCGTCGGTGAAGTCGAGGAGTCGTGCCAGTTGCTCGGTGATCGCGATCAAATTCCGGTCGAGCGTGTCCGCATCGAGCAGGTTCCGCTCGGCGGATCGTCCGCCGGGGTCACCGATCATGCCCGTGGCCCCGCCCGCTACTGCCACCGGCCGATGACCGAACTGCTGGAAACGACGCAGGAGCAGCAACGGGACGAGATTGCCGACGTGCAGACTGTCAGCGGTCGGGTCGAACCCGGCGTACACGCCGATCGGCCCCTCTCCAAGTCGTTCACGCAGTCGATCGAGGTCGGTGGAGTCGTGGATCAGACCGCGGGCGGCAAGATCATCGATGATGTCGGCATGGCTCACCTGACCACTCTCCCCGATCGGCGGCCCACATTCCAACCCGTTTTGGGTCTGAACTGGCGAATCGGGCCACATCGGGTAACAGTGACGGCATGGTTCCGCCTGATCCACAGCCCGAGGATGCGACCGGAGCGCCCGAACTGGTCGAGCCGGCAGCCGTGATCGACTCGGAGATCGACGATCTCGAGCCCCTGTCGTTCGGTCGACGTACCGCACGTGTTCTTGCCGTTGGCGTGATGGTCTGTATCGCTGCGCTCTGGGTCTACACGTTGTGGGGCCCGACGAAGAAGACCCCGCCCGGCCTACTCGCCGATGCAACCTGGGCGGTGCAGGCGCAGGCGATCTGCACCGACGCCGCCGCTGAACTCGATGTGCTACCGCCCGCGTACACCGCCGCTGATGCACCGGCCCGAGCCGATGTGATCATGACCGCGAGCGAGAGTCTCCGAACAATGCTCCGGCGTCTCGGAGCAAGTGCACCGGCAGCAGACGCAAGCAACGACGGCCGGATGATCAACGAATGGCTCACCGATTGGCAGATCTACATGGGCGATCGCGACCGCTACGTCGCCGCCCTCGAAGCCGACCCCTCCGCTCGGTTCTACGTCACCGAAAAGGTGAAGGGCCAGCAGATCACCAAGCCGATCGACTTCTTTGCCAAGTACAACGACATGCCGAACTGCGTGACACCCGGGGATCTCGGCTAGCCGAGCTCAGCATCCGGCAGCTTCCGAGCGACGGTGAGCCCCCTGCGGATCAGGCGCAACACGCTCTCGTCAACCTCGAGCTCAGCAGCCTCATCGGGCGTGAACCACCGCAACGACTCCGACTCGTGGTTGCCCACGGGAAGCGACCCCTGCGGCGCCAGGACCAGAAAGCGAATGTCGTGATGCAGATGGGGAGGTTCCGCGGGCGGTCGCACCTCATGGATATCGAGGTCGATCGGATCCGTGAACACTCGTAGGGAGTCGATACCGGTCTCCTCTGAGGCCTCCCTGAGTGCGGTTGCGGCCATGACGGCCTCGCCATCGGTATGCCCTCCGGGCTGCAGCCACTTCTGGAGCTTGGTGTGGAACAGCAGCAGGACGCGCCCTGTCCCCTGTTCCACGACCATTGCAGAGCCGGTGAAGTGACCCTCGAGGGAGCTGCGATGCAGCGCATCCGGATGCTGCGCAGCAAACGTCAGCATTGCGTCGCGAACCACCGTCTGTTTCAGGTCAAGGTCGTCGAGTTCATGCAGCAGCGAGACGACGGTTTCGAGACGATCGTCAGCTGACAGCGCCGGGGAATCTGCGCCGACCAACAGCGGTCCGCGAGTCACTCCCCTACCCTCAACCGCGCGGCTGCCACCAACTGCTCGAAAGCGGCCAGCTGTGGCGCAACGGCAGCGGGACCTGCGCCACCGGGGGTGGTGCGGCGACGAACGGCAATCCCTTGATCAAGCAGGCTGAGCGCGTCGGGTCCCAGCTCGGGTGACGCCGCCACGAGTTCACGCAGCGCGATGCCTTCATCGAGGCTGCGGCGCACGAGCGCACCCACGATTGCATGGGCGTCTCGGAACGGCACACCGCCGGAAACGAGATGTTCAGCGAGATCGGTGGCGGCGCTCGTGGGTGCATCGGCCGCCGCTGCCATCGCATCGAGGTTGAACGTGGACGATGCGAGGAGCCCCGTCATCGCGGCAAGCGCGAGCGCAATGGTGTCCAGCGAGTCGAAGAGCGGTTCCTTGTCCTCTTGGAGATCCCGGTTGTACGCCAACGGCAAGCCTTTGAGCATGGCGAGCAGGCCGGTGAGATTGCCGATGAGCCGACCAGTCTTACCCCGTGTGAGCTCAGCGATATCGGGATTCTTCTTCTGCGGCAGCATCGAGGAGCCGGTGGAATACGCATCGTCGAGACGGAGGAAGCCGAACTCATCGGTCGACCACAGGATGATCTCCTCGGCCAGCCGGGAGAGATGCACCCCGATGAGTGCGAGGTCGAACAATGACTCGGCGACGAAGTCGCGGTCGCTCACAGCATCGAGGGAGTTCTCGAACACTCTCGCGAATCCGAGGTCGGCGGCGGTGCCGGCCGGGTCGAGTGGAAGGGAGGATCCCGCAAGTGCTCCGGCACCGAGCGGGGACACATCGAGACGTTCGATCGTGGAGCCGAGTCGATCGAGATCCCGGGCGAGCGCCCAACCGTGGGCCAGAAGATGGTGCGCAAGCAGCACGGGTTGGGCACGCTGAAGATGCGTGTACCCGGGCAGATAGGCATCCCCGGCGGTGCGCGCGCGGTCAAGCAGAGTCTCCTGAAGCGTGACGATGCGCGTGGCAATGCCGGCAAGCTCGCGCTTGGTGAAGAGTCGGAGGTCTGTTGCTACCTGATCGTTGCGACTCCGGCCGGTATGAAGTTTCGCTCCGGCCGGCCCTGCCAGTTCGGTGACCCGACGCTCGACCGCAGTGTGGATGTCCTCATCGGAAGCTTCGAACTCGAAGGTTCCAGCTGCAAGTTCGGACTGCACCGCATCGAGCGCAGCAAGGACGTCGTCGCGCTCGACATCGGTGAGGATGCCCGACCGACACAGACCGCGAACATGCGCTCGCGAACCGACGATGTCGTCGACGGCGAGGCGCTGATCGAATGGAAGGCTCACGGTGAACGCCATGAGTTCCTCCGCCGGACCACCTTCGAACCGGCCGTGCCAGAGCGTGCTCATCGCCTACTCCCCTGAACCCGGATTGGCTGACTGCTTGGCCGCCCAGGTCTGGATGCCGAGTCCCCAGAGCTTCACAAAGCCCTCGGAGTCAGCATGCTTGAACGTATCGGCCGCATCGTAGGTTGCGAGGCCGTAGTCGTAGAGGCTGTGCGGGCTGCGCCGGCCGACCACGTAGCACCGGCCCGGCTCCAGACGGAGCCGCACTTCACCGGTCACGAATTGCTGGGTCGACTCCACGAACGCGTCAAGTGCGTTCTTCAGTGGCGAGTACCACATGCCGTCGTAGACGAGATCGGCGTAGCGACCCTCGAGGCGTTGCTTCTCGTGCATGACATCGCGCTCGAGAGTGATCGACTCGAGGTCCTGGTGAGCGAGGATGAGCGCGAGAGCGGCCGGAGCCTCGTAGGTCTCGCGGCTTTTGATGCCGACGCGACGGTTCTCGACCATGTCGAGACGTCCCCACCCATAGGCACCAACGGTGTCATTGAGTTCGACCACAAGCTCGTGCAGTGGCATGACCCGGCCGTCGACAGAGACGGGCACACCGCGCTCGAAACCGATCGTGATCTCCTTGGCCTCGGACGCGCGCACGGTGGTCATACTCCACACACCTTCGGGCGGACGCGCCCACGGGTCTTCCATCTCGCCACATTCGATGGCGCGACCCCAGAGGTTGTCGTCGATCGAGTAGAGCTTGTCCTTGGTGGCCAGCACGGGGATGTCGTGGGCTTCGGCGTACTCGATGCTCATCTCACGGGTCATTCCCCAGTTGCGCACGGGGGCGAGGATCTCGAGATCAGGCGCAAGCGCACGGGTTGCCACTTCGAATCGCACCTGATCGTTACCCTTGCCGGTGCACCCATGGGCGACGGCGTCGGCGCCATGCGCACGCGCCGCGGCGACCAGATGTCGAACGATCGTGGGACGTGACAGCGCCGATACCAGCGGGTACTTCCCCTCGTAAAGGGCATTCGCCTTGAGCGATGGAACGAGGAAGTCATTGGCGAACTCCTCGCGGCAATCGACAACGATCGCTTCGATGGCCCCAGCGGCGAAGGCCTTCGCCTGGAGTCCCTCCCAGTCGCCCTCTTGCCCGAGATTGCAGGCCACCGTGACGACCTCGACCCCGTAGTTCTCGATCATCCAGCGGACTGCGACTGAAGTGTCGAGACCACCGCTGTAAGCAAGTACGACTCGTTGTGCCATGTTCATTCCTTCGTTGTTCGATGGGGTTCTGTGGTGAGATTCAGTGGAGCGGTTCTGCGAAGTGTTGGGCGGTAAAGGCGTAGTGCTTCAGGCGGAGAATCGAATGAGGAGCAACTCGCCCGGGCGATCCGACGGTCAGAGTCCTGCGAGTTCGGCGAGTCGGCCGGCGAGGACCTCGCCACCGACATCGCTGGCCACGACAATGAAGATCGTGTCATCACCAGCGACCGTGCCGAGAACACCGCGAAGCCCCGAGCGATCGAGGGCAGACGCGACAACATGGGCTGACCCGGGCGGAGTGCGGATCACGACGATGTTGTCAGAGTGGGTCACCTCGACGACCCAGTCGCCGAACACACGTCGGAGATGATCCTCGGGGGCCTGCTGCTGTTTGGGCAGCGCGGGGATGGCGTAGGCGGTTTCGCCACCGGGCATACGCACCTTGATGGCACCAAGGTCCTCAAGGTCGCGTGAGACCGTTGCTTGGGTGGCAGTTACGCCTTCCGCCGCAAGGAGTTCAACGAGAGCACCCTGGCTCGCGACCGGCTGCGACTCGATGAGCTTGGCGACGAGGTACTGCCGTTGGGTCTTCCCCATTTTGGATGGACTTGAGGAGCGTTCGGTCATCGTTGCTCCAGAAGCCAGCGCATGGCACCCCGAGCGGCATGCATGCGGTTCTCAGCCTGAGGCCAAACCCGACTGCGATCGCTCTCGAGCACATCATGGGTGACCTCCTCGCCCCGGTGTGCTGGGAGGCAATGCAGGAACACCGAGTCCGGTGCGGTGACCGCCATGAGGTCCTCAGTGACGGTGAAACCGGAGAAAGCCTGAAGACGAAGTGCGGTCTCTGCTTCCTGACCCATTGAGGTCCAGACGTCGGTGTACACGGCGTCGGCACCTACACAGGCAGCAACAGGGTCCTGGGTGCAGAGCAGTTCCACACCAGCGGCACGTATCCGGTCGGTGTCGGAATCGCTCAGTTCGAAACCTTCTGGCGATGCCACGCGCACGGACATTCCGAGCATCCCCGCGGCCAGCGCAAGACTGCGAGCAACGTTGTTGCCATCGCCGACGTAGGCGATCGTGCGGCCGGCCAACGCGTCCGCCCCACCGAATTCATCGGCCAGCGTGAGTACATCGGCGAGTCCCTGCAGCGGATGGCCCTGATCGGAGAGCATGTTGACGATCGGCACCGAGGACACTGCTACCGCCCGTTCGAGCATCGAGTGTTGAAAGACACGCGCTCCGATGAGCGCGTGGTAGCAGCACAAGGTGCGAATGACGTCCTCGACGGTCTCGCGAGTGTCGAGGCCGACCTCGTCGGGACGGATGGTGAGCGGGTGGCCACCGAGTTGCACCACCGCCAACTCCATGGAGTTTCGCGTCCGGGCTGACGGCTTCTCGAACAGCAGTGCCGCCCCTTTGCCCTCGAGCGGATGCGCGCTGATCGGTTCGCTCGCGAGGGCCAGCACCTCACGAAGCTCGATTGCGGTGAGATCATCGATCTCGAGTAGATGTCTCATGCGACAACTCCATGGGCAGCAAGGACACTGGCGAGGATCGCCACCGCCTCTTCGATTTCGGAATCGGTGACGATGAGCGGCGGCGCGAACCGGATAGAGGTTGGTGACACGGCGTTGAGCACCAGACCTGCAGTGAGAGCTTCAGCGACGACAGCCTTGGCGTCGATGCCATCAGCGAGTTGCGCGGCGAGCAGTAGTCCGAGACCCCGAACTTCGAGGATGCCATCGACAGCGAGAAGGCTGCGGCGCAGATGTGCGCCCGCGTGCTCGGCGAGCTGCGGAGCATTCAAGCGCTCCATGATCGCAAGGGTGGCCCGTGCCGCTGACGCAGCAAGCGGCTGACCTCCATAGGTGGTGCCGTGGTCTCCAGCGGTGAACGCTGACGCGACGTCGCGACGAGCCCAGCACGCACCAATGGGCATTCCATTACCGAGCGCCTTTGCCATCATCACCACATCAGGTTCGACCCCGAAATGCTGGAATCCGAACCACTCGCCGGTACGACCAAGACCGGTCTGGATCTCGTCGACGATGAATAACAAGCCGTGCTCGTCACAGAGTCGCCGCACGCCCTCGAAGTAGGCGGCAGTTGCGGGATTCACACCGCCCTCCCCCTGGATGGGTTCGAGCATGATGGCGATCACGGAAGGGTCGATGGCGGCCTCGATGGCATCGAGGTCGTTCCAGACCACATGCCGGAACCCCTCCGGAAGGGGTTGGAAACCCTCCCACTTCGCTGGCTGGCCGGTGGCAGCGAGTGCACCAAGCGTGCGGCCATGGAATGACCCGTAGGCGCTGATAATGCCATGTCGACCATGGCCACCGAATCTCCGGGCCAACTTGATCGCACACTCAACCGCTTCGGCACCGCTGTTGGTGAAGAACACCTGACCACCACCGCCGAGTAGACGGTCAAGAGTGATGGCCACCTCTCCACCCGGGACCGTGCCGAAAAGGTTCGAGACGTGCACGAGAGTGCGCGCCTGCTCCGCTATCGCGTCGGCGATCTCGGCATTGGCATGGCCCAGACCGGTGACAGCGATTCCCGAGAGGAAGTCGAGATAGGACCGCCCGGCGCTATCGGTGAGGCGGACTCCGGTGCCGCTGACGAACTGGACGGACGGCACGCCATAGGTCGGCATGAAGGGGCAATGGTCAAGCCCTGGCGGAGCGCCCATGGCCTGCGCGTGCTCGGATCTTGTACTCATCGGGTGGCCTCCGCTGCGGTGATCATGGTTCCGACGCCGGCGTCGGTGAACAGTTCGAGAAGTACCACATGCGGCACCCGGCCATCGAGGAGATGTGCCGCCGAGACGCCGGCTTCGAGCGCTTCGAGACACGCGTCGATCTTGGGAATCATGCCTCCCGACAAGACGTCGTCGGCGATGAGTTGCGCGATCTCGACGTTGTCGGTTTCGGCGATGAGGCTGCTGGGGTCATTGATGTCGCGGAGAAGCCCGGCGATATCGGTCAGGTAGATGACTTTCTCAGCATGAAGTGCGCCGGCAAGTGCACCCGCCACAGTGTCGGCGTTGATGTTGTACGCCTGCCCATCGAGATCAGCGCCGATGGTAGAGACCACCGGAATGAGGCTCTGGGCCAGCAACGATTCGACGATGGCCGGGTTCACCTTCTTGACATCGCCGACGAATCCAAGTTCGGGGTCGCGAGCATCTGCCTCGATGAGACCCGCGTCCTCCCCCGACAGACCGACTGCGAGCGGTCCGTGGGTGTTGATCGACGCGACGATGTCGCGGTTGACCTTTCCGACAAGGACCATGCGCGCGACGTCGAGAGTTTCGGCATCGGTGACCCTGAGCCCGTCCCTGAACTCAGAGACCTTTCCGAGTCGGGTGAGCAGGTCACCGATCTGAGGACCGCCACCATGCACGACAACCACCCGAATGCCGACCGCATGCAACAGCACGATGTCGGCAGCGAATGAAGCCGCGAGTGCATCGTCGGTCATTGCATTGCCGCCGTACTTCACGACGATCGTGCGACCCCAGAAGCGCCGAATGTAGGGAAGCGCCTCGATGAGTACCTCAGCAGCTGCGTAGGCATCGGTTGTGGGCACATGCGCCACGCTGACGCCTGGTTTGGCTTCGCTCATGATGTCCCCATGTTCTCGTCGATGTATGCGTGGCTGAGATCGTTGGTGAGGATGGTTGCTCTTCCTGATCCCAGGCCGAGGTCGGCAACGATCTCGAGGTGGCGGCCGGCCATGTGCGCGGCGACCGCTGTGTCGTCGTGGTCAGCGTCGATGGCTCCCTGACACACAGTTACGCCGCCGTAGCTGACGCTGAACGTTGCTGGGTCGAAATCGATCCCGCACGAACCGAGGTCGCTGGCGATCCGACCCCAATAGGGATCGCAGCCGTACCAGGAGCACTTCACCAAATTGCTGCGGGAGACGTACCGGGCTCCGATGAGGGCCTGCGCATCATCGGCCGCACCGGTGACCGTGAACCGGACAACCTTCGTGGCTCCTTCGGCATCGCCGCACATCTGCTCGGCCAGACTCCGGCAGGCCGCCGCCACGGAGCTCTCGAGCACGTGTTGATCAACGGGCCCGGCGAGGCCACTGGCGAACAACAGCACGGTGTCATTGGTCGAGGTACAACCGTCGACGTCAAGAACATTGAACGAATCAGCGACGCCGGCAACGAGGGCAGCCTTGAGTTGTTCCGGAGTGGCCTCGGCATCAGTGGTGAGCACCGCAAGCATCGTGGCCATGTTCGGCGACAGCATTGCCGCGCCCTTCGCCATTCCTCCGACGGTGAATCCATCGCCCTCGATCACGACGAGCTTGGCGTGCGTGTCGGTGGTCATGATGGCGGTGGCCGCAGCCTCCCCACCATCGTGTGAGAGCGCCGCCACGACACCGGGGATTCCAGCCTCAATCGTGGCGATCGGCATCGGAATCCCGATAAGGCCAGTGGAGCACACCAGCACCTGCTCGGGTTCGATCGAAAGTTCGGCAGCGACGGCCGCACACATAGTGCGAGCGTGGGCAAGCCCGGCATCGCCAGTAGCGGCATTGGCATTGCCGCTGTTGAGCACCACCGCCACGCTGTGACCACCAGTGGCTTCGAGATGCGCTCTCGTGGTGATGACAGGTGCCGCAGTCATCTTGTTGCGGGTGAACACTCCGGCGCTCGGAACGGGCCGCCCATCGGCTGTGGCCACAAGCGAAAGATCGGGAGCGCCCGAGGCTTTGATACCGGCGGCGATACCAGCAGCAACGAAACCCTGCGCAGCGGTGACACTCATGGATAGACCCCAATGGAAGACAGACCGGTTGCTTCGGGCAGGCCGGTGAGGATATTGGCGCACTGCACGGCCTGGCCGGATGCACCCTTGGTGAGATTGTCGATAGCGGCGAGCGCCACGATGAATCCTGTCCGGGGATCGGACCGGACCGTGACGTGGGCGGTGTTCGAACCCAGACATGCCTTGGTGGACGGAGATTCGTCGGTGACGACCACGAACTGCTCGTCGTTGTAGTCACTGCGATAGAGGTCGAGTAGTTCAGCTGTCGTTGATTCAGTCGTGGGCCGCAGATAGCAAGTTGCGAGCATGCCGCGATTCATCGGAGCGAGATGCGGTGTGAACAGCACCGAGACTTCTGAGGACGCCACACCCGAGATCCGGGCCACGCTCTGCTCGATCTCAGGAGTGTGACGATGGGTGAGGAGTCCGTACGCAGTGAAATCCTCATCAACAGTGCAGAAGGTGGTGTTCGGCTTGGGCGGCCGCCCTGCACCCGAGACTCCGCTCACCGCATTGATCACGATCGAGGTCGTGTCGACGAGTCCGGCCCGCAGCAGCGGCGCAACGGCGAGCGCCGCAGCAGTTGGATAACAGCCGGGAACGGCGACGGCGTCGGCGCCAACGATCGAGGACCGGAAGAGTTCAGGCAACCCATAGACGAACTCCGAAAGAAGTTCAGGGACCTCATGGGCTTCGCCGTACCACTGCGGGTACAGCGATGCGTCGAGCAGTCGGAAATCAGCGGCGAGATCGACGACCCACCGAACCCGTTGCCGGAGTTCAGTCATGAGCGACTGCGAGGCCCCGTGCGGCAGCCCACAGAACACGAGATCTACTCCGGCGAGCACGGAGGGTTCGTAGGCCACGAAATGCCGATCGCCATACGCAGCAGCCAGACTTGGATAGAGCTCGGCGATGCCGACGCCGGCTTGGGAGTCACCCGTGGCGAACGCCACCTCGAATCCGGGATGGGCATGGCACAGCCTGAGGAGTTCCGCACCGGTGAAACCCGATGCGCCGATGATGCCGACGTTGATCACTGGTTCATCGTAGCCAGCTCTGCATGACTATGCAATCATGCGAATGAACCACAAGGAGTCCCCGGCGCAGAACTCACGCCCGGAGTGTCGCTCCCAACCGAGCCGCGGCATCGACCGCCGAATTCATCACCGTGGCAACATCGTCGTCGGTGAGAGTTCGATCGGCAGCCTGCAAACGGAGACGGTAGGCCAGCGATCGGGTTCCGATGGGGACCGCTCCCCCCCGGAAGACATCGAAGAGCTCGATCGAGATCAGCAGTGCGCCAGCTGCGGATCGAATGACATCTGTAAGGGCGTCTGCCGCGATGTCGTCGGGAGTACCGAACGCAAGGTCGAGATCGCTCGAGGGATACCGGCTGATCGACCGATACGGGTGTTCGCCATGGGGCAAGGTGAGCAACGCAGCAACATCGAGCTGCAACCACGCGGTTCGCTCCCGCACCGAGAATGCCTCGAGCACCGCTGGGTCGATCTCCCCCACCTCGCCGATGACGAGGTCGCCGATCCGCACAGTTGCGGAACGAGCGGGGTGCAGACCGGCAGGAACCAACGACTGATCCATCGTTGATGAGGCCACGCCGAGTGTCTCGAGGATGACATCAAGGACTTCGACCGCTGCTGGGGCGGCCCGGCCGGCGAGGATGACCGCAAGGTGCTCACGTTCGTCGGGGAGCACCTGGCCGACCCCCGGTAACGCGAAGACGCGCCCGAGTTCGAAAAGCGATGCATGTTCTGTGCGATGCGACTCGTTGTAGGCAATGGAGCGGAGCAGACCCGGACGGAGCGAGGTGCGCAACACACTCTCTTCAGCAGCCAAAGGGTTCGTGAGCGTGACAGCGGCGGCGGGAAGACCTGCTCGGTCGAGATCACCCGGAGCGAGGAACGGCAGTGGCATCGCCTCATGCACGCCAAGCCCGACCAGAACCTGCCGCAGGATCCGCCGGTCGCGCTGGAGCGGGGTGAGTGAGCCGGTCTGGGTCGAGGTCGGGATACGCCCGGGGATACGGCTGTATCCGTGGTGACGGGCAATCTCTTCGATGATGTCGGTCTCGGTCGTGGTGTCGGGTCGGAAGGACGGAACCGTGACGGACCAGTCGCCGGAAGAATCGCTCGGTTCAACCAAAAATCCGATCGGGCGCAGAAGTGCCGCGATGGTTTCGGATTCGAGTGCGGTGCCGAGAAGTCGGTTGACGCGGTCGGTGCGAACCGTGATCGGCGAACGATCGGGAAGATTTCCATCGACGTTGACTGATCCGGCGACAAGTCGTGCACCCGATGGCGCGAGCAGCTCGGCCAGACGACGAGCGGCGAGATCGAGGATCTCGGGATCGGTGCCGCGCTCGAACCGGGCAGACGCCTCCGATCGCAGACCCATGAACTTGGAACTCCGAGCGATGGCCATCGGCTGCCACCACGCGCATTCGAGGAGCACACGTGTCGTGGAGGAGGAGATCTCGGTGGACGCGCCACCCATGACACCTGCGATGCCGACTGCCTGATCGGTGCCATCAGTGATGACGCCATCGCGACCGGCGGTGAGTGCCCGTTCAATGCCGTCGAGGGTGGTGATCGGCTCGCCATCGCGAGCCCAACGGACCCGGAGTGCACCATCCGGGAGCGTCGCGAGATCGTAGGTGTGGTTCGGTGCACCCAGTTCGAGCATGACGTAATTGGAAGCGTCGACCACGTTATTGATCGGCCGCATACCGAGCGCAACGAGTCGGTCGGCGATATGTCGGGGCGAGGGTTCGATACTGATTCCCTCGATGACCCGGGCGTAGAAACGACCACAGAGATCTGGGTCGATGATTTCGACCGAGACCATCGAGGCTGCGTCGCCGGGCACTTCCTCGATCTGTGGCTCGGGGATGGAGAACGGAAGGCCGAGACGGGCGGCGAGGTCGCGGGCAACGCCAGCAACCGACATCGCGTCGGGCCGATTCGGGTTGATCTCGAGGTCGAACAACACATCGGGCGTGATACCGAGCGCATCGGTGATGGCGGTGCCCAGCGTCAGCGCACCGTCGAGCAACAAGATGCCGGAGTGGTCGTCGCCAAGGCCGAGCTCGCGACCCGAGCACAACATGCCGTTCGACCATTCGCCACGCATCTTTCGGCGGGCGATCTCCATACCGTCGGGCATCGTGGTGCCGAGGGTGGCGAGCGGAACGGTGTCGCCGACCGAGAGGTTGGTCGCGCCGCAGCAGATCTGCAATGGCTCGCCATCGCCCGTGTCGACGTCGACGAGTTGGATCTTGTCGGCATCGGGATGGCGACGCAGTTCAAGAACCTTGGCGACGACGATGCCGTCGAGCCCCTCCCCGATCCGATCGATGGACTCAACGGCCATGCCGAGGTCGCTCATGACATCGCCGAGGGCGATCGGGTCATCAGACGGAAAGGGAGCGAACTCCTGCAACCAGGAGAGAAGAACCTTCATGATGGGAACTGCTCCAGGAATCGGACGTCGCCGGTGTACATCTCGCGGATGTCATCGACGCCGTGGCGCATCAGTGCGAGTCGATCGAGGCCGAAACCGAATGCGAATCCGGTCCATTCCTCGCCATCGAGACCGACATTGCGCAGAACATTCGGATGAACCATGCCGCATCCGCCCAGTTCCAACCACCCGGTGTGCGAGCAGGTGCGACATCCGCTTCCTTCGCAGAACACGCAGTTGATGTCGTACTCCGCCGACGGTTCGGTGAACGGAAAATAGGACGGACGCAGACGTGAGTGGATCGAACCACCGAAGTATGCGCTGGTGAATGCCTCGAGTGTGCCCGCCATATCGGCGAACGAGATGTTGCGGTCGATGACCAGACCTTCGATCTGATGGAACACCGGCATATGGGTGGCGTCGGCGGTGTCGCGCCGGTACACGCGCCCGGGCATAACGGCGTAGATGGGGGGCGGCGTCTCGGTCATGACCCGGATCTGCACCGGAGACGTGTGCGTGCGCAGCAGCACCGTTTCGGGATCTCCGAGATCGACATACAGCGTGTCCCACATGCCTCGAGCTGGATGGGCGGCGGGAATGTTGAGCGCCTCGAAGTTGTACCAATCGGTCTCGACCTCGGGACCTTCGGCCACGGTGAATCCCATCCCGACGAAGACATCGACGAGGCGGTCCCAGGTCTGGGTCACCAGATGCACCGAGCCACGGACGGGCCCTCCGATGCGCTCAGTGAGATCGAGACGCTCGGCGGCAAGAACGACAGCCCGTTTCTCGGCCTCGAGTTCGGCCCTGCGGTCGGCAATGAGAGCGGCAATCGATTCGCGGGCCACGTTGAGCGCCGCGCCGACCTCGCGGCGACCCTCTGGATCGAGACCGGCGAGACCCTTTTTGAGTTCGGAGAGCGACCCCTTCTTACCGAGCAGTTCAGCCTCGAGGTCGCGCAGGTTCTCAATGGTGGCGGCGGCGCGCACCTGCACCGGGGCCTCCGAGCTGATTCGCGTGATGTCGTCGATCATGAGTAGGTGAGCCTGTCGTCCATAGGTGATGCAGTCCAATCAATTCTGTGTCATGCGGAGCGTCGTTGGCGGGAGGCCTCGAAGAGCACCACTGCACCGGCCACCGACACGTTGAGGGACTCGACCGACAATGCGACAGGAATCGTGACATTGCGGTCGCATTGTTCGATGATCACGGGAGAGAGTCCGTGGGCCTCGGAGCCGACAAGGACAGCGAGCGGCCCGGTGAGATCGATGGATTCCGGTGCTGCACCGCCGCTCACAACAGTGGCGAGCGTGGTTCGACCGAGTTCCCGGAGGCGATCGATCACAACTGTCGTGTCGGGCTCCTCGACGATCGGGAGACGCAGCAGAGATCCGGCAGCAGCGCGCACAGCCTTCGGTCCGAAGGCATCGGTACTCGTGCCGGCGAAAACCACCCCGGCGGCGCCGAATGCCTCGGCTGCCCTCACGAGAGTTCCGGCATTGCCGGGATCGGCAACGTCGACGAGCACAAGAACCGGGCCCGACGCCTGTGCGATCTGCTCCAACGAGGTGGTGCGCCGAGGTGCCACGGCGAGCAACCCCTGCGGGGTGACTGTGTCGCTGATCGAGTCGAGTACACCTTCCGACAGTGACCAGACCGACGCTCCCGCAGAAGCGGCCAGATCGACCGTGACGATGAAGGGGTCATCGTCGGCGGCGCGTGTGAAGGCCTCGGCCCAGGTGCGAGCATCGACATAGAGCTCGTCGATCGTGATGCCCGCCGAAAGCGCTTCAGTCAGCGCGACCGGTCCTTCGATCACGAACTGACCAGCCTCAAGACGCGCCTTACGGCGCCCGGTGAGGCGCCGCAAGGTCGCAAGTCGTTGGTTGTTCGCCGACAGCGGCGTGGGTTCGACGGCCACCGAAGTGGTCGGAAGCCGTGGATCAGGCGCTGGCCGATGCAGCGTTGGCCGCTTCGACAAGTGCCGTGAACGCTGCCGGATCGGTGATGGCGAGATCGGAGAGGACCTTGCGATCGACCTCGATACCAGCGTTCTTCAGTCCGGCGATGAAACGCGAGTAGGTGGTGCCGTTGAGACGGCACGCGGCGTTGATGCGCTGGATCCAGAGCTGACGGAACTCGCCCTTCTTGGCCCGACGATCGCGGAATGCGTAGTTGAGCGAGTGCATGACCTGCTCATTGGCGGCACGGTATGAGCGGCTCTTGTTGCCGTAGTAGCCCTTGGCCCGCTCGAGTGTTGCCTTATGACGCTTCTTGGCAGTAACTGCACCTTTGACTCTGGCCATCGGTGACTCCTTCCAGACATGCCCCGTGATCGGAGCTCATGATTTCGGTGATACCTGCGAACTGCGTGGAATCGGTCCACACGCCCATCAAGGGCCGGACCTTGGATTGATCGGAATCAGTGGTTCCGAACGAGGTGGGATCAGATCCCGAGTTGGCGCTTGACGCGTGCGGCGTCGCCCTTGGCGAGAACGAAATCACCCTTGAGACGGCGCTTACGGCCAGGGGACTTCTTCTCGAGGATGTGGTTGAGGTTCGAGGAACGACGGGTGAGCTTCCCGGTTCCGGTGACCTTGAAGCGCTTCTTGGCGCCGCTGTGGGTCTTCATCTTCGGCATGTGGTTCTCCAGTGCGGATACTCGCCTCGGCGAGTGCTGCGGGTCAGGCCTCGGGGATGTCCGAGTCCTCGGTTGCTTCTGCTTCTGCGATGACTTCTGCTGCTTCGATGTCAGAGACTTCGGTTTGGTTCGCAGCGATTTCGGTTGCTTCGGTTGCTTCGGTTTCGAGTGGTGTCATCTCGGGCACCTCAGCAGCCTGAGTTGCGGCTTCGCTCGTGTCGGTGACGGGTGCCTCGAGAGTTGAGGGAGACGCAGTTGAATCCTCGGGAGCGGAGCGCTTCTTCTCCGCAGCGGCCTGGGCCTTCTTGTCAGGCCCGAGGACCATGGTCATGTTGCGACCGTCGAGGCGGGGGTAAATCTCTACCTTGCCCACCTCGGTGACCGTTTCAGCGACCTGATCGAGGATCTTGCGACCCAGTTCGGGATGCTGCATCTCGCGACCACGGAACATGATCGTGATCTTCACCTTGTGGCCCTCACCAAGGAACTCGGCGACTTTCTTGGTCTTGGTCCCGAAGTCTCCGGCGCCGATCTTGGGCCGGTACTTCATTTCCTTGACCACCACGTTGGTGCTCTTCTTGCGCGATTCCTTGGCTCGTTGTGCGGCCTCGTACTTGTACTTGCCGTAATCCATGATCCGGCAGACAGGAGGATTGGCCTTGTCAGCCACCTCCACGAGGTCGAGTTCGAGTTCCCGGGCCATGTCAAGGGCCTGGGGCAGGGGTGTAATTCCGATCTGGGCGCCGTCAGGTCCAACCAATCGCACCTCGCGGGCGCGAATGCGTTCGTTGATCCGTGGCTCGTTATTCGTGGCCGTTGCTATGGCCAGTCACTCCTCATTCGTGCGAGTTCCTCTCTCGGCTGTTCGGGTGGGCTGGGAAGCTGAAACCCGACCGCCGGAGAACCACGAAGGGATCTCTGGACAGTTCGTGAATCGACCTGAGCGCACTGGCCTGCGGTATGCAGGATGGATCCGGAGGATCCACGGTGTAGATGGTGAAGCTGGCGTGGTCAGGTGGGGGCGAAGCCCCGCTTCCGTTCAGTTGTAGGCGACGTACGATACCGGTCCCGGGTCGGGAATGCGAACTACGACCCCCGCCAACTGCGAATCACTCTGAGGAGAACCAATCATGAGCCTGTGGACACCAGGGGGCGAAGTCCCGATTGAACGGAACCCACGCTCGACCGAGGCAACTCCGTCCGATGGTTTCGACCCCTTCGACGGCAGGGATCTCGAGGACCTCTCCCCCGCCGAACGCGAGCAGGTCGAAGCGATGATCGCCGAGATGGCAGAGGCACAGCGGCAGGTGCTCGCCGCCCCCGCAGCAGTGGTCGTCGCCAACCACGCGATGGGGCTGTTCCAACTGGCGGCACTCCATCTCAAGCAACCCGAACCCGATTTCGACGCAGCCCGATTGGCGATCGACACCATGGCCGGCCTGCTCGATGCTGCTGGCGATCGCCTCGGAGAAGACGGCGCAACCCTGGCCGAAGGCGTACTGGAACTGCAGCGGGCGTTCGTGGCCCGACGCAGCGCCCCTCCCGTTGCTGATTCAAACCTGACCTCAGACGAGTCGTGAATCGCTCGTAGCTTCCGAGCATCGCCCTTCATGCAGTGGGAATCGACCGATTCCATCTGGCTACCCCGCAAAGCGGTGAGCGACTCCAGACGGATCGCCACCGATGGGCTCAACGCTGGGGGTTCCTCTCCGACGACCTGATGTCGGAGGCCTCCCAGCGGCCGAGTCGGCCCGGGACGACCTGCCATCTGACTCCAGCCCCGACCTCGATCGAGCGTGATCCGTCGGCGATGTTTGCGCAGTGGAACGGATAGGTGATGCCGGTGGCGGTGATCACAGTTCCGAGACCCCTTGGGTCGTCGAATGTAGCGACCGTGCCCTCACATGCACCGAGCGGTGCAGCGGCGACAGGCCCGGTGGGCATCACGGGACGATCTTGGCGATGGGGATCTCGATGATGTCGGTAGCGCCGGCATCGGAGAGTGCCGGGATCAGGACATTGATCCGCTTCTTCTCGACAACGGTTTCGACGGCGTAACCGGCGCCGCCATAGAGCTCGTTCACCGTGGGCGACTTCATCGACGGGAGCAGTTCGATGACTGCACTGAGTCGATCGGTGGGCACGTTGAGCTTCACCAGCACTTTGCCCCGCGCATCAAGGACACCCTCAAGCAGCGTGCGGATCTGGTGCATGGCGTGGGCCTTGGCCGGATCGGCGAATGCTGCGGGGTTGGCGATGAGTTCGGTGTACGAAACGAGGATCGTGTCGATGATCTTGAGGCCAGCGGCACGCAGTGCATTGCCGGTCTCGGTGATGTCGACAACACACTCGACGATGTCAGGGACCTTTGCCTCGGTGGCGCCATAGGACAGCTTGATGTCGGCGGGAATACCTTTGTTGGCAAAGAACCGACGGGTGAGTTCCGGATACTCGCTCGAGACCCGAACGCCATGCGGAAGGTCGGCCACGCTCTCGGCTGGCGAATCGTTGGGCACGGCCACGATGATGCGAACCGGATTGCTCGTGACCTTCGAGTACTTCAACTCACCGAGCGAGTGAACCTCGCTCTCGGTCTCCTCGATCCAATCGCGACCGGTGATGCCCATGTCGAACAGGCCGTCAGCCACATACATGGGGATCTCCTGCGGACGCAGGATGCGAACCTCGGCGATCCGGGGATCGTCGATGGTGGCCTTGTACTGCACGGAAGAATTTCGCGAGACCTTGAGGTCGGCGGCTTCGAAGAGTTCGAGCGTGGCCTTCTCGAGCGAACCCTTGGGGAGGACGAGCTTCAACATTCTTCAAACCTATCGCCTGCCCCCGACGCCGACCGAACGAGTTCCGACACCTGTCCCGTAGGATCGAGATATGGCACGGCATAAGGAACGACATCTGAGCCACCGAGCTAACTGGCTGCGGGCCTCGGTGCTGGGAGCGAACGACGGAATCATCTCCACTGCCGCACTGATTCTCGGCGTTGCCGCATCGGATGCGTCCCACTCGGCAGTTCTCACCGCCGGTATCGCCGGGCTCACCGCCGGTTCCATGTCGATGGGCCTCGGGGAGTACGTCTCCGTCAGTTCCCAGCGCGACACCGAGAACGCCGATATCGCCAAGGAGAAGTGGGAACTTGAACACACTCCCGAGCGCGAACTCGCGGAACTCACCGCGATCTACCAGGAGCGCGGCCTCAGCCACCACCTCGCAAGGCAGGTCGCAGTTGAGCTCACTGAGCACGACGCATTGGCCACCCACCTCACCGAAGAACTCGGAATCACCGAGGAGACCTTGGCCCGCCCGTTGCAGGCTGCAGCCACTTCGATGATCTCGTTCGCCATCGGCGCCGCGCTTCCTCTCATCGCCGCTGCCGTCGGTTCCAACAACAACCGAATCGGCCTCACGCTCATCGTCGCCATCCTGGCTCTGCTCGCGCTTGGGATAGCGGGAGCCAGAGCGGGTGGAGCGAAGCCGCTGCGTCCGACCCTGCGTGTCGTGGTGGGCGGCGTCGTCGCTATGGGAGTCACCATGGCAATCGGAAGGATCTTCGGCACTGCAGTGGGCTGAGCCCGCTACTCGGCCTCGAGTCGCCTCACGAGGTTGACCATCTCGATAGCCGTACGCACGGATTCCTCGCCCTTGTTGTCCTCATCGGAGGACCGGGCCAACGCCTGCTCGAGATTCTCCGTGGTGAGCACCCCGAAGATCACTGGCGAACCGGTAGTGAGCTGCACGTCTTGGATGCCGCGGGCACATTCACCGGCAACGAAGTCATAGTGCGAGGTCTCGCCCCGGATGACGGCACCGAGACATACGACGGCGTCGGCATGCCCGTTCTCGAGCAGAGCAAGAGCAGCGAAAGGGATCTCGTAGGCGCCCGGAACCCAGACGACGATGACGTCAGCCTCGGCAACGCCGTGGACGGCGAGGGCATTCTCTGCGCCCTCCAGCAGACGGTTCGTGATGTGGTCGTTGAATCGACCGCACACGATGCCGATACGCATGCCGGTGCCGTCCACATCGCCAGAGACCGAATTGGCGGCTTTGAAATTGGATGACATCAGTCGAGACCTTCCAGCATGTGGCCCATCTTCTCCCGCTTGGTACGCAGATAGGCGATGTTCTCAGGATTGGGAATGGATTCCAGCGGGACGCGCTCGACGATGTCGAGACCGAATCCTTCGAGTCCGCCGTACTTGGCAGGGTTGTTTGTCATGTAACGCATGGTGGTGATGCCCAGATCGACGAGGATCTGCGCGCCGATGCCGTACTCGCGACTATCGATGGGGAGACCCAGCGCAACATTGGCTTCGACGGTGTCGTGACCCTGATCCTGCAACGAATACGCGCGGATCTTGTGACCAATACCGATGCCACGACCCTCGTGACCACGCAGGTAGACAACGACACCGAGGTCCTCATCGGCAATGCGCTCCATGGCTTTGTCGAGCTGGATGCCACAGTCGCAGCGAAGTGAACCGAAGACGTCGCCGGTGAGGCATTCGGAATGCACGCGGACCAAGACATTCTTCTCGCCCTGCACCGCGCCCCGAACCATTGCAATGTGCTGTTCGCCATCGAGCAGCGACTCGTAGACGTAACAGGTGAAGTCGCCCCATTGGGTCGGGATTCGAGCTTCGGACACGCGCTTCACAAGCTTCTCGTGCTGACGGCGGTAACGGATCAACGACGCGATCGAGATGAGTAGGAGATCGTGCTTCTTGCAGAACTCCACGAGATCGGGGACCCGTGCCATGGTGCCGTCGTCATTGACGATCTCGCACAGAACGCCCGAGGGCGCCATACCGGCCATGCGGGCGAGATCGACGGCAGCCTCGGTATGGCCGGCCCGCTTGAGCACGCCTCCCTCGGCGTAGCGCAGCGGGAAGATATGGCCGGGTCGGGCCAGATCGCCGGGTCGGGTGGTCGGATCGATCAGCGCCAGGATCGTTGCGGCACGATCGGCGGCGGAAATGCCTGTGGAGGTGCCATGGCGATAGTCGACGCTGAAGGTGAACGCAGTGCGCTGGGCCTCGGTGTTATCACGCACCATCAGCGGAATCTCGAGTTCATCGAGTCGCTCACCAGTGAGCGGGGTGCAGATGACTCCAGAGGTGTGGCGCACGAAAAAGGCGATGGACTCAGCAGTCGCCGACTCGGCCGCCATGATCAGGTCGCCCTCGTTCTCCCGGTCCTCGTCGTCGACCACCACGACGATCTCGCCACGGGCGATCGCCGCGACGGCGTCGGGGATGCTGGCGAAATGCTCCGAGTATTCGGAACGTTCTGAGCTGGTCATTGGGCCTCCTGGGGCCGTGGGGGGACGGACTGGGCGAGAGTGACGAGAGCGGCAAGCTGCCCTTCGAGAAGCTTCTCGGTGTACTTGGCCATCACATCGACCTCGAGGTTCACCCGGGAACCGGGGCCCTTCACTCCGAGAGTCGTGACCGCCGAGGTATGGGGAATCACTGCCACCGTGAACGAGTCGGAGTCGGGAATCACCACAGTGAGAGACACTCCATCGACGGTGATCGAACCCTTCTCGACGACATAGCGCATGAGCGGCTGGGGCACACGGATACGAAGATCGGGTACGCCATCGAGGATCTCGCCGACGGCGTCGACGTGTCCCTGCACGAGATGACCGCCGAGTCGGTCCTCGAGCCGCACGGGACGCTCAAGATTGACGGGATCACCAGGCTCAAGATCGCCGAGCACGGTGCGGGCGAAGGTCTCGTCGCTGACATCGGCATCCCACCATCCGGCGGCGGTGTCGAAGGCAACGATTGTGAGACAACACCCGTTGACAGCGGTGGAGTCACCGATGCGAGCGCCTTCGAGCACAGCAGTGGCACCGATGCGCAGGCGCGAACCTTCTCGGGAGATCACTGTTCCGAGTTCTTCAACTATTCCGGTGAACATGTCACATACCTTCCAGATCCAGCCTCAGATCGTCGCCCAACCGGCGCATCTCCACAATTCGACCGTGACGCAGCTCTGAGATTGAGGCAATTCCGGGGCCGGAGAACAGCGGCGTGCCATCCTCGCCGCCGAACAGCGTTGGTGCCAGATAGACGACGTAACGATTAACCAGACCGGCCCGGTGGAAGGCACCAGCAACCGAGGAACCGCCCTCAACCATGAGCTGCAGAACCCCGAGCGAACCAAGCTCGTCGAGGATCGGGCCGAGTTCGCCGCTGCGCTCGAGACATGGGTGGATGGCCGCTCCGGGAGGCGCCATGCCGAGAACCACCCGCAGCGGCTCGGTGTCGTCCGGGTTCCGTTCATCTTCGGGCAGACGAACGGTGAGCGCCGGATCATCGACCCGGACCGTGCCGGCTCCAACGAGGATGGCGTCACTATCAGCCCGCAGTCGATGCGCATCGAGTCGGGCTTGCTCGCCGGTGATCCACTTGGAGGTGCCATCGGGTGCGGCGGTGCGCCCATCGAGGCTGGCGGCAAGCTTGAGCACCACCCATGGTCGGCCCGTTCTGCGATGGTGGAGGTAGGGGGCCAATTGCGCCTCGACCTGGTCGGCACAGACTCCTACTTCGACCTCGATACCAGCTGCTCGTAGACGGGCGATCCCCTCCCCTGCCACCCGGGTGTCCGGGTCGGTGAGGCCGATCACGACTCTGGCGATACCGGCAGCGATGACGGCGTCGGCGCAGGGCCCGGTGGTGCCGTGATGGGCGCAGGGCTCGAGGGTCACATAGAGCGTGCTCCCTGCGGCAGCCGCGCCGGCAGACGCAATGGCCACAACCTCAGCATGGGCACCGATACGACCGTCAGTGGCACCCGGGAACCCAGCATGCTCGGGCTCGCCGGAGGGAACGATGATGGCTCCCACCCATGGGCGGGGAGCCACTCGCCGACGCGAAGAGCGAGCAGCGTCAATGGCCTGACCCATTCGGGCCTCATCGGTAGTCGAGGTCACTGCGGTCACGGTACCAGTTCGTCTCCGGACACCTCCTGCCCGGACGAGGAGGTGGGAAGCCAATTACTGCCATACTTCCGCGGCGTAGTCGACCACAGGCAAAGGCCCATGAACAAAGACGATGCAGGCGCTGATGCACCACCGGCGAGAGACGTTCATTGCCTCGAAGCATCGGTGATCATTCCTGCGTACCAGGTGGAGCATCTGATCAGCGAGTGTCTTGATGCAATCGGTCCACAACTCGTCGCTGGCCGACATGAACTGATCGTCGTCGACGATGCATCCACCGACGGCACGGCCGCCGAGGTTCGTAGATGGTCGGCAGCACATCCGGGCGTTCCGCTTTCCTTGCTCGTCGCACCGAAGCGCTGCGGCGCGAATGCCTCCCGCAACGCAGGGGCTCTCCACGCCTCGGGCCGGTTGCTGGCATTCACCGATGGAGATGACCTTGTCCGCGAGGGTTGGGTCGACTCGATGGTGCAGGCCTCAGCCCACTCGGCATTCCTCGCCGGAGCCGTGCACGATCTTCACACCAACGCGCCGATCACGTACGAGTTCCGGTTCACCTCGATCAAGTACGCCCACGGTAATTCCATGGCAGTAGCGAGAAAATTGCTGGTAGAGCTCGAGGGATTCGACCCGCGAATCTTTCGAGGTGGAACAGAGGTCGAGTTCGCCGCTCGCATGAAGCAGCAGTTCGCAATTACGCCTACGGAGGTGCCAGGAGCGATCACGCTCTATCGACAACCCACAACCTCAACTGGGACCCTGTTGCGGATCTACCGACGACAATACGGACACGTACTGATCGGCCGACTCCACCCTGACCTCGTACCCGCCGACAGTTCCTATCGGTCAATCCGAACCGCACTGCGCCTCATCACCACGGAGGTCTGCCAACTCCTTCGCCGCCGGGCGCCATCTCGAGACCTCTGCCTTCAGAACATCGTGCGCGCTGCATCCCGCATCGTGGCGATACTCAGACTTCGCTTGATCACTCCGGGAGATCGCCGAACCTTTTCGGAATCCCTTGACGGCTATCGGGTCGAGATCGACAACCGTTGAGAGGAACGACCCATTGGTCAGTCGCCACCAAGGAGCCGCACCGCATGGGGGATGACGTCGAGCACTGCTTCGAGTGACTCCAGCGCCCCTCCGGG
The DNA here is from genome assembly GCA_009705225.1 of Actinomycetota bacterium. Classification (GTDB taxonomy): domain Bacteria; phylum Actinomycetota; class Acidimicrobiia; order Acidimicrobiales; family Acidimicrobilacustridaceae; genus Acidimicrobilacustris. The sequence goes on from WLCQ01000001.1 coordinate 25,058, forward strand.
TGAGCCGGGGGTGTTGATGATCAATGCAGTTCCCCGAGTGCCGGCGAGCCCACGGGAGAGTCGACCGAGCGGGTTCACTGCTCGCATGGCCTCGGCGAGTCCCGGGGCTTCACGATCGAGCACGACCTTGGTGCCCTCCGGGGTGAGATCACGGGGTCCGAACCCGGTTCCGCCGGTTGAAATGATGAGGCCGTGGAAATCTGACGCAAGCTCGACGATCGCCTCACCCACCGACTGACGACCATCGGCAACGACCCGATGCTCGACCACCTCGAATCCGGCTTCGCGCAGACGCTCGACCAGCACCACCCCGGACCGGTCGTCACGCGTGCCGGCAACGACCCCATCGGACACAGTGAGCACTTTGGCCGCAAGACCGGCGCTCGGCGTTGTGGTGGCGGCGTGCTCGGTCATTGCGAGGACTCTCCCCCATCGGCGGACTGCGGCACCTTGAGACGCAGTAGGTACATGCCATCAGTGTCGGCGCTCTGGGGCAACAGGATCGCCCCGCGACCGAGGGGCGTCCAGACTCCACCCGGGGCATCCAGTGCCACGAGATGGGGATACTCGGCGAGCGACCACTCGTCGATCTCGACGGACTCGGCCCGCGACAGCGTGCACACACTGAAGATCAGTTCACCGCCGGGACGGACGAGTCTGATCGCCGAAGCGAGCAGACTTCGTTGGAGCTCGGCCAGCATGTCGATGTCGCCGGGATTGATGCGCCAGCGGGCGTCGGCTCGCCGACGCAGGGCTCCGAGCCCGGAACATGGAGCATCGAGCAGAACCTTGTCGAAGACTGCTTCCCGGAGGGGCGGTGCGGTGCCATCGGCGGCAAGCACCATGAAGGAGTCCGCAGCCAGCGAGAGCCGACGGGCGTTGTCGGCGATGAGGCCAACCCTGCTGGGACGCACATCGGCGGCCACCACCCGAGCTCCAGCAGCGGCGAGCGCCGTTGCCTTTCCGCCGGGTGCGGCGCACATATCGAGCACGAAATCACCGATGGTGACCTCGGCGGCGTCGACCACCCACTGCGAGGCGAGGTCCTGCACATAGCCGTCGTCACGGACCGTGGAGGTCGCCGAGCGGTTCATGGCCTCGAGGGCACCGATCGCTGCGTCGGAACCGAGATCGGCCGAGAGCAACTCCAGGATCCAGTCTGGCTGACTGAGTCGAACCTGCTCGCTCGGCCATTTCGCAGGCAACGAAGTGGCGACCTTGCGCAGCACCGCGTTGCAGAGTCCACTGATCCGGCGCGGTGCCGCTTCGACAGTGGCTCCGACTGCGGCGTGGGGCGGTGTGTCGAGGAACGCCAATTGGAACGCACCGATTCGCAACCAAGCACGGGTGTTGGTGTCGATCCGCTCGGGATCGGGCAGGAAGCGATCGACCAGCCAGTCGCAGGCCCGCCGCATTCGTGTGGTGCCGTAGACCAACTCGGTCGCAAAGGCGCGGTCACGCTGATCGAGCGAACTACGCGAAAGCATCGGTGGAAGCGTGAGATTGGCGTAGGCGCCTTCCGAATCGATACGCACGAGGGCATCGACGGCGAGGCGACGAGCCGCTACGCCGGCGGGAATGACGATCTTCGCGGGGCCCGGGTTCTTCTTTCCCGAAGAGCGCTTCGGCCCCGAAGCACCCTGTGACCGCCCACGCCCCTTTGCTGAGGAGTTCCGCGATGAATCCGGTCGATCACTCATGATCCGACTCGTTCCCCCATGTGAGGTTGTGCCCCATTGCGCCAAGCGTCGGCGGCAATTCTCGCCCGACCCTCCGGCTGCACCTCGACCAGTTCGACTGCGCCAGCGGAGGTACCGATGACCACGCCGTCAAGAACACCCGGGGCGAGATCATGGCGATCGACGAGATTCACCGCCCAGATCTTGAGCCGCTTCTCGCGAAATATCGTCCAGGCACCGCCGAGGCGCACGACACGCGACAACTGCACAGCGGGTTCATCCCAGTCGAGCTCGAGTTCGGCGGGAGCGATCTTGGCGGCATGCACCGGTTCGCCAATCTGGGGCCGCGGTTCCGGCAACCCTTGGCTCAGACAGCGAACCACCATTGCGCTGCCGGCCTCAACGAGTCTCATCCGGAGTGAGTCGAGCGTGTCATCCGGAGTGATCTCCATGCTGACCACGTCGTAGATGTCACCGGTGTCGAGACCCTCTGCCACCTGCATCAGGCACACTCCGGTAGTGCGGTCGCCAGCGAGTATGGCGCGTTCAACTGGAGCGGCTCCTCGCCACCGGGGAAGCAACGAGAAGTGCAGATTCACCATGGGAATACGTTGAAGGAACGCGACCGGGATGATTCGACCGTATGCAACCACCACGGCGATATCCACGGAGACATTGTCAAGAGCCGCGAGATCATCGGAGACTTCGAGACCAAGGTCGAGCGCAGTTTGCTTGACCGGGCTGGGTGACAGTGCTCCCCCACGACCCCGACGGCGATCGGGACGCGTGATCACGATCGGAATTTCGAATCCGGCGGCGTGGATCGCACGCAGCGTCGGCACAGCGACATCGGGTGTGCCCAGAAAGGCAACTCGGGTGATGGATTCCGCGGGACGAGCGAGTGGCTGGGTCACCGGGTCAGATGAGCCGGAGTCGGCCGGGAGCGATATCGGGCTCGGGTGCGGTGAGATGTCGCATCCGGAGATCGCTCAGGGCGCGCCGCGCCTCACGACGCTGCTCGTCGGTGAGATGCTCGACGAGGAGAACGCCGTCGAGATGGTCGATCTCGTGCTGAAACACTCGACATGCAAAATCGTCGAGTTCGAGATTGAGTTCATTGCCATTGAGGTCATAGCCGTGCACATGGATCTCCGCGGGCCTGAGGATCTCCCAGTGGAGCCCCGGAACCGACAGACACCCTTCAACGAATTCCGCCTCGCCCCTGCTCTCAACGATGGTGGGGTTGATGATCACACCCGGATCGTCGTCGTGGTCGAACACGAAGAAGCGCTTCTGCACACCGATCTGCGGGGCTGCCAGTCCCACGCCCGGGGCGTCGTACATCGTGACGAACATGTCGTCGACGAGCTTGACGAACGAACCATCGACACGGTCGACGTCGGCAGCGCGCTGCTTGAGCACGGGATCACCAATGATGCGGATGACATGAGGGGCCACACCTCAAGGGTAGCGTCGGGCGATGGCCGGTCGATCCTCCCACTACTTCTCCCGGCAACCCGAGGTGGCGTCGAAGCGGCGCAGCATCGAGCTTTCGCTACCCGATTGCGAGCTTCGCCTCACCACCGACAGCGGGGTGTTCTCCGCTGAACGGGTCGATGCCGGCACCCGCCTCCTGCTCCAGGAGGCCCCTTCGCCCACCGCAGCGATGGGAGATATCTGTGACGTTGGGTGTGGTTACGGCCCCATTGCCCTCACGCTCGCGACCAGATCCCCGCACTCCCGGGTGTGGGCGATCGATGTGAATGAACGTGCCGTTGCCCTGTGCGCCGAGAATGCCGACACGAACGGGAACGACAACATCCGCCCCGTTGTGATCGACACTGATGGAACCGCGCTGGTCGGCGATCCGGCACATGTTTCCGCCCTCGCCGAGGTCCGTTTCGATGGCATCTGGTCGAATCCGCCGATCCGTATCGGCAAACCGGCTTTGCACGCGCTTCTCACCACTTGGCTCGATCGGCTCACTCCCGAGGGTCGGGCATGGCTCGTGGTGCAACGCCACCTCGGAGCTGATTCACTGGCCGAGTGGATGCAGTCGCAGGGCTGGGCCACCACCCGACTCGTGTCACGAGCCGGCTACCGACTCCTCGAGGTGTCAGCACGATGACCAGATCACTTGGTGGCACCGAACTCAAACGCCTCCACCGCGAATGGCGACGCAAGAACGAGAACCGCTTGGGTCTCTTTCTTGATGGAGTGCAGAACCCGTTCAATGTCGGCGCCATCATGCGCACCGCTGCGGCCTATTCGGTCGAGCACATCTGGATGGTGGGAGCACCCTCACCGAACGACACGAAGGTGAACAAGACCGCTCTCGGGTCGCAGAAGTTCCTCACCTGGACAGCGTGTGAGACCTCCGCCGAGGCGATCGCCTCGATCCGAGCCCGCGGGTACCGGATCATCGGCGTGGAGCTCGCCGAGGAAGCGGTGCCGCTCCACATGCTCGATCTGAGCGGCGATGTCTGCCTTGCGATCGGCCATGAGGATCGCGGGCTCTCGAAGGATCTCCTGGCCGACAATGACGGCCTGGGGTACATCCCCCAGCTCGGCCGGATCGGATCGCTCAACGTGGGAACCGCCGCGGCGATCGCCTGCTACGAAGCCCGACGTACTGGTTGGACAGCGGGATCATCCGCTGGCGGCGCGGCGCAGCCCCAGTCCCAGTCCTGATCCACGCCTTCCTGCACCTCCCCGGCTCAGACCCGCAGCGGGTCGACTTCGATCCGGACTCGGCCCGGCGGGCGTGGAACCGCGGCGATCGCATCACACAGCACCGAATGGTTCTCGCTTCGCAGGAGCCATCGGCCATCGGAAGGCCCACGTACCTCGACACCGTCGACCACGCCGAGCGCATCGATCCAAGCGCTCGCCGAGGCTCCGGAAATCGACGCCAGCGCTCGTTGTGGCGGATAGCCAAGCAATTGTCGACGGGCGGCATCGCTCGCCGAAAGACGCGAGGGATCTGCGTGCAGAGCGGACTGGATGACCTCGTGGTCAGGCAGACGAGTCTGCACGAGAAGTCGGCCTCCCTGTTCACGAGCGCCGAGAACGCGAGACGCTCGCACGAGCAGTGCCAATGCCTCTTCCGATGCGCGATAGCGAGGTGCGAGCAGTTCCTGATCGAAGTCAAGGAACGCCACTACTGAGGCGTCGTGCACATGGTGGAGGACCGCTTCGGTGCCGATGATGATCCGGGTGCCGGTACCCGCAGCGCCGAAGTTGCTTTCGGATGTGAACTCAGCGACTGGCTCACGGGCGAGAGCCTCGAGTTCCTCGCGTACGCGTGTGACTCCGGCACGGAGATTTCGCATTCGGGTTCCGCCACACGTGATGCAGACCGGAGGCCGCTGGGCCGCACAGGTGACGCAGACGAATGTTCCGTCGTCATCCTGGGTCACCGACGACGAACACCGCTCACAGGTCGCCAGGGCCCCACACGTGCCACACCCGGTGAGTCGGGAACGTCCCTTGCGATTGAGAACGCAGATGATCCGACCACCCGACCGCACTGCGGCGACGAACCGCTCGCTGAAGAGCCCTTCGCCCGGCGGCGAGTCGCGACGGTCTATGACGTCGAGAATCGGCCATCCCGCACGTTCCGAGGATCGGGAAGGAACGAGTACCGGCCCGAGGCTTTGCGCTTCGAGCGATGGCATCGGAGAGATCAGAACACACGGGACCCCGAGCCGCCGTGCACGTTCGACGAGAACATCGCGTGCATGCCAGGTTGGCGCCTGTTCCTGTTGCAACGACTCATCGTGCTCGTCGAGAACAATGATCGCCGACGGAGATTCGATCGGGGCCCACGCGGCCGAACGGGTACCGAAGACGCTCACACCTCCCCCTCGTGCTGCGGCCCAATCATCGGGCATGAGAGCGACGTCGAGTCCGGCGCGTCGCACTCGAATCGCGAGTCGGCGCATCGTGGCCGCCACCGGCCCGACCACCAAGATCGGACCACGCGCCGCTGCCGCCATGAGGATCGGATAGGGATCGGTGTTCGGTGCGAGACGCACGGTGCTCACGGCAGAAGCGAGTGCCTCAGCGGCGAGTTGATGCAGTTCGTCGGTGGCGACGATTGTCGCAGGGGCGCGGCGACCAGTGTCGGGACGAGCAACCGTCCGGATCGCCCGCTCGGGTGAGGCGGTACGCAGCAAGGAAGCGGGTCGCCCCGCCCAGCGCCACGCCGCCCAATCGGCGAGGTTGAACAGGGCGGGAGGAGGTCCCCACCCCGTGACCTTCGCAAGAGGTTGAAGCGTGACACCAGCAGGTGGCTCGACGTGATCGGCAACGACCCAACCACCGACACGCCGACCGTGGAGCGCGATCCGAACCATGGTGCCGACACGAACCTGATCACTCATCGAAGGTGGGACCGAGTAGTCGAAGAGTTTTGCGATCGCTGGTTGATCGGGCCTCACCCTCACAACGTGGAGCGCCGGATCGGCTCCGGATTCGGCAGTGAGACCCGGGACCGTGCCCGGGCTATCGCTGACGTTGTCGTCCGGGTCATCGATTGGATCCTCAGGATCGTCGATGACCTCCCCGAAATCGAACGAGGGCTGATCAGGACGAGCGGGCATGGGCACGCCGCCTGATGACGTGAGGAATCAGAGTCCGAGTGCCGACTTGAGATCGGCCACGCGGTCGGTGCGCTCCCAGGTGAAGCCCGGGCCAGTACGACCAAAGTGACCGTATGCCGCAGTGGCCTTGTAGATGGGCTGACGCAGTTCGAGGTCGCGGATGATGGCTGCGGGGCGAAGATCGAAAACGTTTCGCACGGCCTCGGCGATGCGTTCCGGGTCGGCGTGTGCGGTACCGAAGGTCTCGACCATGATCGACACCGGATGCGCGACGCCGATGGCGTAGGCCACCTGAACCTCGCATCGATCTGCGGCACCTGCAGCGACGACGTTCTTCGCGACCCATCGAGCTGCGTATGCGGCAGAACGATCAACCTTCGACGGATCCTTGCCCGAGAAGGCACCGCCACCGTGACGAGCCATGCCGCCGTAGGTGTCGACGATGATCTTGCGGCCGGTGAGGCCGGCGTCGCCCACCGGACCGCCGATCACGAAACGACCGGTCGGATTGACCAGCACCTCGTAGTCATCGTCGGCGAACTCGGCCGGCACGACGGGGCGGATGACATGTTCGATGAGATCCGGACGGATGTCGTCGTCACGATCGATGCCGTCGTTGTGCTGGGTGGAGATCAGCACGGTGCGCAGACGCACGGGACGGCCATCGACGTAGTCGAAGGTGACCTGGGTCTTGCCGTCGGGACGGAGGTACGGCACGGTGCCGGCCTTGCGGACCTCGGCGAGGCGCTCAGCCATCCGATGGGCCAGCTGGATCGGCAACGGCATGAGCACATCGGTCTCGGTGCAGGCGTAGCCGAACATCATTCCCTGATCGCCGGCGCCCTGCTTGTTGAGGATGTCCTCACCGGACGTGCCGGAACGGACCTCTTCGGAGTCGTCAACGCCCTGAGCGATGTCCTTCGACTGAGCGTCGAGCGACACCATGACACCAACGGTCTCACCGTCGTAGCCGAAGGATTCACGGTCGTAGCCGATGCCCTTGATGGTCTCGCGCACGATGCCGGGGATGTCGACCCAACCGGTGGTGGTGATCTCACCGGCGACCACGGCAAGACCGGTGGTCACGAGGGTTTCACAGGCGACCCGACTCATTGGATCCTGGGTCAGCATCGCGTCGAGGATCGCGTCGGAGATCTGGTCGGCGACCTTGTCCGGGTGGCCCTCGGTGACCGATTCAGAAGTGAAGGTCCAACTGCTCACAGCGTGCTCCTTGTCGCCGCTCGGGGCGCATGGTGGGGGTGGATCAGTCGGGACCGGCCCGCAACGCCATGACAGCGTCGAGGATGGCTCGGGCGACGATCCGCTTGTCGGTCAGGGGAACATCTTGGTGCATGCCGTCGGCTCCGAGGAGCACCACAGCATTGGTGTCGTACTCGAACCCACAACTGGCGGCTCCGACGTCGTTGGCCACGATCAGATCGAGGCGCTTGCGCTCCAGTTTGGCGCGTGCGTTCTCGACCACATCATCGGTTTCGGCGGCGAAGCCCACGAGGACCTGACCTGCGGGTTTCGCCAGGCCTAGGTCGACAAGGAAGTCATGGGTCGGTTCGAGAATGATCTGAGGAGTACCGCCCTCACCGAACTCGTCCTTCTTGAGTTTGCGACCGGCCACAGTGACCGGCCGAAAGTCAGCCACGGCCGCCGCCATCACCACGATGTCGTGATCGGCGGCGATGGGCATGACTGCAGCCTGCATCTCGGCTGCGCTCGAAACCTTTATGACTGTGGCTCCAGCTGGTGCAGGGCGATCGACAGTCGTGACAAGAGTGACAGTCGCTCCCCGCGACGCCGCCTCTTCGGCCACGGCATACCCCTGCTTACCCGAGGACCGGTTGGTGATGACCCTGACGGAATCGATGGCCTCACGGGTGCCGCCTGCGGTGACCAACACGCGAAGTCCGGAGAGATCAGCGGACGCCAGCAGCGCCTGTTCAACTGCGGCGACGATGTCGGACGGCTCGGCAAGGCGGCCCGTGCCGATGTCGCCACCGGCGAGGCGACCTTCAGCCGGCGGAACGATGATGACGCCGCGCGCCCGGAGGATCTCGAGATTGGCCTGCACCGCGGGGTGCTCCCACATCTCGGTGTGCATCGCGGGGCACACAATGACCGGCGCACGTGTGGCGATCAGAGTGGCGGTGAGCAGATCATCAGACAGTCCGTGGGCGTATGCGGCGATGGAACGCGCCGTGGCCGGCGCCACCACGATGAGATCCGCACCCTGTCCGAGCCGCGTATGCGGGATCGGCGATTCTTCGTCCCACAATGAGGTTTGAACCGGTTCCGAAGCGAGCGCGGAGAAGGTGGTCTCACCAACGAAGTGCAACGCCCCATCGGTGAGGATCGGCGACACGTGGGCTCCCCCGTCGACCAGACGACGACAGACCTCGATCGCTTTGTACGCGGCGATCCCGCCGGTGACGCCGAGGACGATGCGGCGGCCCTGAAATGCGGTCATGACAATGGAGTGGACCGGCGCGAACGCCGATGGATCACTCGGCCTCGGCCTCGTCGGCGGCTGCAGCGTCGGCGTCGACGACGACCTCAACTGCCTCGATACGCACCGGCACGATCTTGTCGGCGGCGATCTCTTCAAAGGCGATCGAGAGCGGCTTACGGGCTGCTGAGGTCACCTGCGGAGGGACGCTCGAGCCCATACCCTCGCCGAGCTGGTTGAAATAGGCATTGATCTGCCGGGCACGCTGAGCGGCCAGCGAGACGAGCGTGAACCGCGAGTCGACCTTTGACAGGAGGTCCTCGATTCGCGGGTTGACCATCGAGTCAGAGATCTGAGCCACAGGAGACACCTTCGGAGTGCTGGAGTGAAGCGGGGATGGAGAGGGGTGCTGCCGTCAGGATCGCAAACTGCGGATCCGACCGGCTTCGGGAGCCGTATGGGCCCAACCGGAGCCTCACAACACTAGCAGCGGATCCCCGATTTCAACCAAGACCCGGATGTCGTGCGTCGGTGATCAGTTGCGCACAGTGAGCCACGGTCCGGTCGAGATCGTCGTTCACGATGCAGATCGCCCCGAGTCGACGACCTTCTGCGAGTTCTCCCTGAGCCACGGCGATCCGGCGCTCGGCCTGTTCGGGAGGATCGCCCCTCCCCCGCAGGCGCTCGGCCTGAACTTCCGCAGACGGGGGCTCGAGCAGGATGAAGAGTGCTTCCGGCGACCGTTCGAGAACCTGCGCGGCCCCTTGAACATCGATCTCGAGGACGACGTCTCGATCGTCGTGCGCATCTGGCCAGGGGGTTCCGTACAGGTTGCCGAGAAATTCGGCGTATTCGAGAAATCCGTCCTCTGCGATGTGCTGCTCGAACTGCTCCCTGGTCACGTACGTGTAGGCATCGTCGGGCTCACCGGGGCGCTGCGTCCGGGTGGTCCAACTCCTTGAGAGCCAGAGCCGACTGTCGTCGGCCACCAGACGGGCGACCACAGTGCCCTTTCCCACGCCGCCGGGTCCGCACATCACGATGATCATGGCGAGGGTCTGCGCCGTTCCCGATCAGGCTTCGAACGCGGCGAGCAATGCGCGGCGCTGATTCTCACCGAGGCCACGGATACGGCGGGTATCCGCGATTCCGATCTCCTCCATGGTCCGCCGCGCTTTGACCTTGCCCACTCCGGGGATGGATTCGAGAATGGCGAGGACCTTGATCCCGCCGATCATCTCATCGGATTCTGCAGCGGCCAGCACCTCGGCGAACGTGATCGAACCCATCTTGAGACGCTCCTTCACCTCCGCACGCGAACGGCGGGCTTCTGCGGCCTTCGCCAGTGCGGCGGTGCGTTGTTCGGGCGTGAGTGAAGGGGGCTGCGGCATGGGGGCACCATAGTGCGTGCTCCGAACAAGCCCTCAGCCGCACTTCACATCGATGCTGCAACCTCGGCGGCAATGGCGGCAGCAGCAGCGCGAGGATCGGCGGCGGCAGTGACCGCGCGACCGATCACGAGCAGGCCCGCGCCGGCGGCGATCGCTCCGGAAGGCGTGGCCGGGCGAGCCTGATCATCGGCACCGACTCCAGCGGGACGGATCCCGGGAACGACAGTGAGTAGTTCTGGAGCTCGGTCGATAACCATCTGTAGATCGCTCGCTGCGCACACCACCCCGGGACAGCCGGCGGCAACGGCGAACGCGATCCGCTGCTCGAGCGCTCGCGGGTCCGCCTGCTCGCTGGTGAGCACGGTGATGCCGAGGCAGGTGGGGATCGGAAGTCCAGCGGCGATCGCTCCGTCGGTGAACCCTTCGACACCGGCGGCGAGATGATCGACGCCCGCCCGGGTATGCACGGTGAGGTAACTGGCGCCGAGAGATCCCATGACCCGAGCGGCCTTGCGCACGGTGGTGGGGATGTCCAGGAGTTTGAGATCAGCAAAGACCGAAAACCCATCGTCGATCATGGTTTCGATGACTTCGGGTCCCGATGCACTGAAGAGTTCGAGCCCGACCTTGGCCACGCCGAACCATGGTTGAAGCACGCGTGCAAGTCGCTGGGCCTCGACGATGTCATCGACGTCAAGAGCGAGGGCGAGACGCGAGCGGACAGCTTCGGGGGCCCCTTCGGTGAAGTCTTCAGCGGTCATGCACTGCTCCGATCAGTTCGGTGACGGCGCGCACGCCATGAGCGGCACACCAATCATGGAGTTCGTCGAGTACCCGGCCGACACTTCGGGGATCGGCGAAACTCGCGGTTCCTACCTGCACGGCCGAGGCCCCAGCCATCATGAGTTCGATGGCATCGATGCCCCGGGCGACACCGCCAACGCCGATGATCGGCAGTTCGGGGATCGCGGCGTGCACATCGTGAACAGCTCGAACCGCCACAGGGTGGATGGCCGGCCCCGAGAGTCCCCCGCCGCCGCCGCCGAGTCGTCGGGTTCGGGTTTCGACATCGATAGCCATACCGAGCACGGTGTTGATGAGTGTGACCGCTTCGGCTCCGGCCTCGGCGGCAGCCCGGGCGATGGACGCCAGGTCGGACACGTTCGGGCTGAGCTTGGCCCACATGGGCAGCCCGCAGACCGACGCAGCCTCAATTGCTTCGGTGGTCGAGGCCGGCGAATGAGCGAACATGCGATTGCGATCGTGATGATTCGGGCAGGAGATGTTGACCTCGACTGCGATCACGCCGTCGGGTGCACCGGCCAGCATCGCTGCAGCACGGGCGTAATCCTCGACCGATGTGCCCCAGATGCTGACCACCACACGGGCGCCGGTTTGCAGCACAGCGGGAAGTTCCTGCTCCAGCCAATACGCAACACCCGGACCCTGGAGGCCGACGCTGTTGATCATGCCCGCAGGAGTCTCATGCACCCGCGGCGCGGGATTCCCAGCCCACGGATCTGCTGAAAGCGATTTCACAACCACTGCGCCAAGGGTTGAGAGGTCGACGTACCGGCCGAGTTCGTCGCCGTGGCCTGCAGTTCCCGATGCGGTCATCACCGGGTTCGCGAGCGTGACCGAACCGATAGTGGTGGTGAGATCCACCGCCAAGCCGGGACGACGACGCGTGCTCACGCCGGCGCCTCACCATCGAGCAGATCCGAGCGGCGCACACCGAGGTGATACTCCTGCAGTGGGCGCACCTGAAGCCGATGGCGGGAGCGATCGGCCATGCCATTGGCTGCTGCGAGACCGGCAGCTCCCGTCGTGAGCAGTGCCACCCGGTGCTTTCCAGCTGCGGCCCGGATATGAGCACCATCGGCGCGGGGACCTCGGCCTCGCGGTGAGTTGACCACGAGGGCCACCTGGCCGCCCTCGATGAGATCAACCGCATCGTGGCCGTCGGCATCACCAATTTTGGCGACGACCGTGGTGACATTGATCCCGGCGGTCTGGAGATGGGCCGCCGTACCGGTGGTGGCGGCGATGGTGAATCCAAGTTCGGTGAACACCCGAGCGGCCTGAACACCGATCTCCTTGTCGCGATCGGCGAGTGACATGAAGACCATGCCGTCGGTGGGAAGACGCGTGCCGGCTGCGAGCTGACTCTTCGCAAACGCGAGTCCGAACGTGAGATCGATGCCCATGACCTCACCCGTGGAGCGCATCTCGGGCCCGAGTAATGCGTCGGCCTCGGGGAACCGACTGAACGGCAGCACCGCTTCCTTGACCGACACGTGGTCGCCCTCGACCGGATCGGTGAGGAGTCCCTCGACGCGCAACTGCTCGAGGCTGGCGCCGAGCATGACGCGCGCAGCGATCTTGGCCAGGGGGCGACCAGTGGCCTTCGCCACGAATGGCACGGTGCGACTCGCGCGAGGGTTCGCCTCGATCACATAGACCTGACCTCCCTGCACCGCGAACTGCACGTTGAGGAGCCCAACCACACCGAGTGCATCAGCGATCCGGTGGGCATAGTCGGCCAGTTGCTTCTGGATCTCCGGGGAGAGCGAATACGGCGGGATCACACACGCAGAATCCCCGGAGTGCACGCCAGCCTCCTCGACATGTTCCATGATTCCGCCGATGATGAAATCACCCGAGGAGTCGCGGATGGCGTCGACATCCACCTCGGTGGCGTCCTCGAGGAACCGATCGACCAGCACCGGACGTTCGGCGGAGAGTCCGCCCTCCTTGCCGAGGCTTCCAAATCCGGCGAGTTCGGCCATGGCCCGCGCAAGGCCGGCGTCGTCATAGACGATCTCCATGGCCCGCCCACCCAGCACGTAGCTCGGGCGCACAAGCACCGGATAGCCGATGCCTGCGGTGATGGTGAGCGCGGCGTCGATATCGGCAGCGGTGCCACCGGCGGGCTGTGGGATACCGAGAGTGGCGCACAGCGCGTTCCAGAGTTCGCGATCCTCAGCGGCATCGATGGATGCAGGGCTGGTGCCCGCGACGAGTTCGGCGGGAATCGTGTTCGCGAGCTTGAGAGGGGTCTGCCCGCCGAGCGAGACGATGACGCCAACCGGATTCTCAGCCTCAATGACGTTCATGACGTCCTCATGGGTGAGCGGCTCGAAATACAGACGGTCGGAGGTGTCGTAATCGGTCGAGACGGTCTCGGGGTTGCAGTTGACCATGATGGTCTCGTACCCCGCCTCGCGCAGGGCGAAGCTGGCGTGCACGCAGCAGTAGTCGAACTCGATGCCCTGACCGATGCGGTTCGGGCCTGAGCCGAGGATGATCACCTTGGGTCGATCAGATGCCGCGACCTCATCGGTGTCCTCGTAGGTGGAGTAGTGGTACGGCGTCGCTGCCTCGAACTCGGCAGCACAGGTGTCGACGGTCTTGTAGGTGGGGATGATGCGCAACGCGAGTCGTTTGGATCGGACCTCGGACTCGGCCACGCCCCAGAGCCAGGCCAACTGGGCGTCGGCGAAACCAAGCCGCTTGGCGCGACGCAATTCGGAACGGCTCACACCATCGAAGCCGACGGATGCGAGGTGGGCTCGCTCCTCGGTGATCGCCGACATCTGATCAAGGAACCACGGGTCGACGCGGGTCGCGGCGGAGACTTCATCGACCGAGAGTCCCCGACGCATTGCGGCCTCGAGTTGGAAGATCCGCTCGGGGGTGCCGATGCACGCTGCCGCAAGGAGTTCGTCGAGAGGCATGGACTCGTACTGGGCTTCACCGGGATCGCAGTTGAGTCCGAGACGGCCCTGCTCGAGGGATCGGAGTCCCTTCTGTAATGACTCGGGGAACGTGCGACCGATTGCCATGACCTCGCCCACCGACTGCATCTGGGTGCCGAGGATTCCCGATGTGCCAGCGAACTTCTCGAAGGCCCAGCGAGGGATCTTCGTGACGACGTAGTCGATGACCGGTTCGAAACTGGCAGGAGTTTTCTTGGTGATGTCGTTGGGGATTTCGTCGAGGGTGTAACCGACTGCGAGACGAGCGGCGATCTTCGCGATCGGGAAGCCGGTGGCCTTGGAAGCGAGCGCCGAGGAGCGACTGACCCGGGGGTTCATCTCGATCACGACCATGTCGCCGTTGTCGGGATTGACGGCGAACTGCACATTCGATCCGCCCGTCTCCACACCAACGCGGCGAATGACCGCGAACGCGGCATCACGCATCAGTTGATATTCGACATCTGAGAGCGTCTGCGCTGGTGCCACTGTGATGGAGTCGCCGGTATGAACACCCATGGGGTCGACATTCTCGATGGAGCAGACGATCACGCAGTTGTCGGCACGATCACGCATCACCTCGAGCTCGTATTCCTTCCATCCAGCGATCGAACGTTCGATCAGGATTTCCGAGATCGGACTGGCATCGAGTCCGATGGCAGCCAGCTTCTCGAACTCCTCATGAGTGGAGGCGATGCCGGTACCGCGACCGCCCAAGATGTACGCGGGACGGATGACGGCAGGAAGACCGATCGACTTGATGGCCTCGAGAGATTCCTCAAGCGTGTGTGCGGTGAGCGAAACCGGGGTGGCCAGACCGATCTCGGCCATGGCCTGCTTGAACAGTTCACGGTCCTCGGCGGTGGCGATGGCGGTTGCGTCGGCACCGATGAGTTCGACGCCGTACTGCTCAAGCACACCGGCTTCGGCAAGTTCCATGGCAAGGTTGAGCGCGGTCTGACCGCCAAGGGTCGGCAGCAGTGCATCGGGGCGTTCGCGTTCGATAATGCGGGTGAGAACCTCGATATCGAGCGGTTCGATGTAGGTCGCATCGGCGAAATCAGGGTCAGTCATGATCGTGGCCGGATTGGAGTTGGCCAGGATCACTCGGAACCCTTCTTCACGAAGGATGCGGCAGGCTTGGGTTCCGGAGTAGTCGAACTCGCAGGCCTGGCCGATGACGATCGGACCGGAACCGATCAGCAGGATCGAGGAGATGTCAGTGCGGCGCGGCATCAGCGGCGGCCCTTCGTGAAGTCGGTCATGAGTTCGTCGAACATGGTGAAGAGATAGGCCGCGTCATGCGGACCGGGCCCGGCCTCGGGGTGGTACTGCACGCTGAACGCAGGGAGATCAAGACTGCGGAGACCCTCGACGACACCATCGTTGAGATTGCGATGGGTGACCTCGACGGCGGCGCCGAGCGAACCGTCGTCAACCGCGTAGTTGTGGTTCTGACTGGTGATCTCGACCGTGCCTGTGTCGAGACGGCGAACAGGATGGTTGCCGCCGTGATGGCCGAACGGGAGTTTGTAGGTCTCAGCACCGAGTGCGGTGGCCAGGAGTTGATGGCCGAGGCAGATACCGAAGATCGGCACCTCACCGAGGAGGGCGTCGATGGCGGCGGGTACGCCGGTGACCGCTGCGGGATCGCCGGGACCGTTGGAGAGGAAGACCCCATCGGGGGCACGGGCGATCACGTCGGCGGCAGGTGTACCGGCCGGCACAACCTCAACAGTGGCGATACCCGAGAGGTGCCGGAGGATGGTGGCCTTGATCCCGAAGTCATAGGCCACGACTCGCCGGGGCGTGCGGCCGGCAGGACCGGTGTAGGCGACCTCATAAGCGCTCTCGCAGCTCACCATGCGGGCAAGATCGAGTCCTGACGTGCCGGGCTCGGCCTGCGCAGCGGCGAGAAGTTCGGACTCTGACGCTGTGCCGAATGCTCCCGGCAGAGAACCGGCATCACGGATGTGGCGGGTGAGGCGCCGGGTGTCGACGCCACCGATCCCGGGTACACCCATGCTCCGCAGATACGCGTCGAGATCGGTCTCCGAGCGCCAGTTGCTATGTCGTCGGGCCAGCTCTCGAACGATCACGCCACGGGCGTGCGGGCGGGGTGCTTCGTCGTCGAGCCTCGTGACCCCGTAGTTGCCGATATGGGGATAGGTGAAGGTGATCATCTGTCCCGCATACGAAGGATCGGTGATGATCTCCTGATACCCGGTGAGCGCAGTGTTGAACACAACCTCACCAGTGGCGACACCAGCGGGAGCTTCGGCGCCGAAGGCTTCTCCCTCGAAAATGGTTCCGTCGGCGAGCACCAGAAGTGCGTCGCGGATCGTCCTGCTCATCGTTGTGCCTCACCGTTCATGACCATTGGGACGCCGCAGAGCAGCGTGTGACGAACCCTGCCGCGCACCGAACGCCCGGCGTAGGGGGTGTTGTGACTGCGACTGGCGAGCTTCGCTGGATCGACGATCCATTCCTGCGTGGGGTCGAAGACGACCAGATGCGCCGGTTCGCCAACCGCGACCGCGCGACCGTGCACCGATTCGATACCGGCGATGACTGCGGGCTGCCAGGACATGAGAGCAAGGAGTTGCTGCATGGTGATCACACCCGGATCGACAAGCTCGGAGATGCCGAGGGCGAGCGCTGTTTCGAGTCCGAGCATCCCGCAGGGAGCGTGATCGAACGGAGCTTCTTTGACCTCGGCGGTATGCGGGGCATGGTCGGTGGCAATGGCGTCGATAGTTCCGTCAGCGAGACCAGCCTTCACCGCAGCAACGTCCTCAGCCGCCCGCAGTGGCGGGTTGACCTTGAAGACGGGGTCGTAGGAGGCCACCTCCGCATGGGTCAGGGTGAAATGGTGCGGTGTGGCTTCAGCCGTTACAGGAAGGCCCTTTGCTTTTGCCTGTCGCACGAGCTCCACCGAGCCCGCCGTCGACAGATGCTGGAGATGCACCCGCGCACCGGTGAGTCGGGCCAGTGCGATGTCGCGGAACACCATGAGTTCCTCGGCCTCAGCCGGAATACCCGGAAGACCGAGCCGGCTCGACCACTCCCCCTCATGCATATGCCCGCCTTCGCTCAAGGCCTCGACCTCACAGTGCTGGGCAAGAGTGACTGGAACGCTGAGCCCCGCCGAGTACTCGAGCGCGCGGCGCATGAGTCGGTCGTCCTGCACACCGCAACCGTCGTCGGTGAACATCCGAACGCCGAGAGCCGCCATCTCAGCCATGGGGGCGAGTGTTGTGCCGCTGCGATCGACCGTGATCGCGCCAGCGACCCGCACATCACACAGGCCGGCAGCGACTCCGGCATCGAGCACCTGCTGCACGACTGCAGCGCTGTCGATGGTCGGTTCGGTGTTGGGCATGGCCACGACAGCGGTGTACCCACCGAGAGCCGCGGCGCGGCTGCCGGTCTCGACAGTTTCGGCTTCTTCGCGACCCGGCTCACGGAGATGGGTGTGAATGTCGACCAGTCCGGAACTGATGATGCAACCGGTGGCATCGAGTTCGATTGCATCATCGAGCCCGAGTACGCCGGCATCGAGCGCCGAATCGACTCCCACGATGACGCCATCGGCGGAGATGGCCACATCAGCCACACGTTCGCCGACCCGATCGATGATTCGACCGCCCCGGATGATGACTCCTGAACCGCTCACAATTCCCTTTCGTGGTGTCTGGACATCAGGCATCGAGATCGCCGCCCCATGCGGTTCCGCTGCCGAGCAGCAGGAAGAGCACAGCCATGCGCACCGCCACCCCGTTGCGGACCTGGTCAATGATCACTGCGTTGGGGTGATCGGCAACCTGTGCAGCGATCTCAACCCCTCGATTCATCGGACCGGGATGCATGATCAGCGCATGGTCGGCGAGCTTCGACGCCCGTGCTTCGGTCAATCCGAAGAGCGCGGTGTACTCGCGCAGCGAGGGGATGAGTGCTTCGTGCATGCGCTCGCGCTGCATGCGGAGCAGATAGCAAACGTCGACCGTGGGGAGAACGGCATCAAGATCGTGGGAGACCTTGACGGGCCATCCCTCGAGACTCGGCGGCAGAAGGGTCGGAGGGGCAACCACGGTGACTTCCGCACCCAGCGCCGTGAAGGCAGCGATATTCGAACGGGCGACTCTCGAATGCTTGATATCGCCGACGATGGCGATGTGACGGCCGGCGAGATCTCCGAGGCGCTGGCGGATCGTGTAGCAGTCCAGGAGCGCCTGGGTCGGGTGCTCATGCCAGCCATCGCCCGCGTTGATGACCGCTGAGGTTGCCCATTGCGCAATCTGTCTCGGAACCCCGGCCGATGCGTGTCGGACGACAATGGCGTCGACACCCATAGCCTCGATGGTCTCGATGGTGTCGCGCAGCGATTCGCCTTTTTTCACCGAAGACGTGTTGACACTGAAATTCATGACGTCGGCGGAGAGACGCTTGGCGGCCGTCTCAAAGCTGAGTCTTGTGCGTGTGCTGTCCTCGAAGAACAGCGACACCACTGTGCGACCGCGCAGTGCCGGCACTTTCGGATTCGCCCGTTCGCTGACCTCGACGAATGAGTCGGCGAGAGTCATCACTTCATCGATACCCGCAGCGATGTCGGGCCCAAGATCCGCGATGGAGAGCAGGTTTCGCAGGTCACCGTGGCGATTCGAGGCTGACGCTGCGCGACTCACTTCACCATCTCCCCGAGATCGACGCCCTCATCATTGACATCAACTGCCTCGTCGCGTCGGGTGGGGAGGTTCTTGCCGACGAAATCGGGGCGGATCGGAAGTTCGCGATGGCCTCGGTCGATCATGACTGCTAACTGCACCTGTCGCGCCCGACCATGATCGATGAGCGCGTCGAGGGCGGCTCGGATGGTTCGGCCGGTGAAGAGGACATCGTCGACGAGCACTACCGTGCGGCCGTTGAGGTCGCCGGGGATGTCCGTGACCGCTTCGGGCAGCACCGGACGCAGACCAATGTCGTCGCGATAGAAGGCGACATCGACACAACCTGTCGGGACTTCGACACCCTCGATCTTGGCGAGCGCTTCGGCCAGACGGGCGGCGAGTGGGATCCCACCGGTCTGGAGACCGATGAGAACGACATCATCAAGACCGTGGTTTCGCTCGATGATCTCGTGCGCCATTCGCCATGTGGCCCGTTGCATGTCTTCGGCAGACATGACGCGGGTTCGGGCAACAAAAACGCCTCCATAGGGAGGCGTGAGTCGTCGTTCGCGTTCAGCCAAAAGAATCAGCCACGGGTGTTTCCTCCTGTCCGTGCGAGCCTCACAGGACTCGCTTCACGGTCAGGACGAGACTCTACCGCACCGCTGCTGCGATTGCCGACAGCACGCCATTCACGAACTTGCCGCTGTCGTCGGTGGAATAGCGCTTGGCAAGATCAACCGCTTCGGAGATGACCGCTCCGGTTGGCACATCTGGTCGAAACGCCAGTTCATAGGTGGCGAGCCGCAGCAGCGCCCGATCGAGCGAAGGCATCCGATCAAGCTCCCAGTTGTGGGCGTGGTCGATGATGAGTGAATCGATGGTCTCGCTCTGCTCGGCAACGCCCGTGACCAGTTCGACCGCGAACGTGTCTGGTTCAAGCGGAAGCGCCGCCAGAACCTCGCTCGACCCCTCATTCTTCATCTCTGACTCATAGAGCAGATGAAAAGCACGCTCTCGGGCCTCGCGGCGACTGCCCGGGAGCGGATCGGAGTGCTCGGTGTCGGGACTCACGCTCGGGTGATGTAGTCGCCGGTGCGGGTATCGACCCGGACCCGCTCACCCGGACCGACGAACAATGGCACCTGGATGACCAGACCGGTTTCGAGGGTGGCGGGCTTGCGTGCACCTGAGACGCGATCGCCCTGGATTCCGGGTTCGGTCTCGGCGATCGTGAGTTCAACTGCGGCGGGCAGTTCGACTCCGACGATCTCGTCGCCGAACATCTTGAGGATGGCCTCGGCGTTCTCGATCAAGTAGTTGGCGGCGCCGCCGAGCGACGAGGGCTCCACGTTGAGCTGGTCGTAGGTGGTGGTGTCCATGAACACGTAGTCATCACCGGCGCGATACAGAAACTGCATCTCTCGCTTATCGATCATGGCACGTTCGACCTTCTCGCCTGCACGGAAAGTGCGGTCGCTGTTAGCACCATTTCGCACGTTTCGCAGGGTGGTGCGCACGAAGGCACCGCCCTTTCCGGGCTTCACATGCTGGAACTCGACGACCTCGAACAGGCCATCATCGAGATCGAGCGCCATTCCGTTCTTGAGGTCGTTGGTCGTGATCGTGGGCATGTGGTCTTCCTCGTTGGGGGACGGCTCAGGCGGGCCGGGGACGCGCTGTGGGCGTCGGATCCTTGGTGCTGTGAGTGAGGGGACGGCACCCCTCGGTGGTGACGACGACGGTGTCCTCGACTCGGACTCCCCCGTGTTCGGGGAGATACACCCCGGGTTCGACGGTGACGACATCGCCGACAACCAGCGTAGCATCGCTGGTCGAACCGACCCCCGGGGCCTCGTGGATGTCGAGACCCACGCCATGTCCGGTTCCATGGCTGAAGGCATCGGCCCAACCCGCGTCGGCGATCACAGCACGACACACCGCGTCGACATCACGAGCAGCGATACCGGGACGAATCGCGGCGACTCCTGCTGCCTGGGCGGTGGTGACTACCTCAAGCATTCGCCGAGCGGTCGCTGATACCTCCCCCACCGCAAGAGTTCGGGTCATATCCGAGCAATAGCCGTCCACCACTGCACCGAAGTCGAGGACGACGAGGTCGCCCACACGAATGACCCGATCCGACGGACGAGCGTGTGGCCGCGCCCCATTCGGGCCGGATGCCACGATGGTCTCGAAGCTGGGTCGGGTGGCGCCCAACGAGCGCATGGTCATGTCGAGCTCGCGACCGAACTCCTGCTCGGTGGGTTCCTCGAGCAGTCGGGGTCTCATCAGGTCGAGCGATTCATCGGCGATGCGCGCTGCGAGCTCGATTCGAGCCAACTCGCCTGCGTCCTTGCTCCGACGCAGTGTCTCGACAAGGGCAATGGTGGGAACCACGGTGTGATCGGGAAACCACTCGTTCGTATACCGAAGCTGCATTGACCACGACACATGATCCGCCTCAAGACCCACACGAGCCTGATCGGCAAGCACGGCCGTGATGATCTCGCGCTGGGCGGTCGAGGAGATCTCGACCCGAGCATCGACTCCGGCTGCACGAACCTGATCGGCCGCCTGATCCCGGTAGCGACCATCAGTGACCAGAACCAGTTCTTCGGAGGTGACCAGAACCACGCCGGCCGAACCCGTGAACGATGTGAGGTAGCGGATGTTCACCGGGTTGGTGACAACGAGCGCATCGATACCCGCGGCCGAGAACGATGGTCGTAACCGGTCTGCTCGCGCCGCGACGTCCATGGCAGGAAGACTGCCGATGTCGGAGAGCTCCAGTGGTCGCCCTCTGGTGAACGATTCAGTGGTCATGGACTCAGGAACCGTCGACTCAGGCAGACGGCTGGCCGACGAGACGAGCCACGGCTTCGACGGCGAGCCGATATCCGTCGCTTCCGAATCCGGAGATTGTGCCGGTGGCCACGGGAGCCACGACCGAGGTACGCCGCCAAGGTTCGCGGGCATCAGGATTCGAGAGATGCAGCTCGATGACGGGCCCGTCGAAGGCTGCGAGCGCATCGTGGATCGCCCAGGAGTAGTGGGTGAAAGCCCCCGGATTGATGATGATCGAACCGCACCGCCCACGCGCTCCGTGGATGGCCTCGACGAGCTCGGCCTCGGCGTTTGATTGGAGGTGTTCGATCCTGAGACCGAGCGCGCTTGCTGCGGACCTCGCGGTGTCCGCGTGGTCTTCGAGTGTCGCCGAGCCGTACACCGCTGGTTCGCGGTCGCCAAGGAGGTTGAGGTTCACACCCGAGAGCAGCAGCACGAGCGTCGGATCAGTAGTCATGATCGATCTCCTTCGGAGCGGATGGCGTCGATAGCGGCCTCGATGTGCTCGAGCGGAACACCGGTGATGGATTCGACCCCTTCGGGGCCATCGAGGACGAACGTGAGTCCATCGAGCGCCTTCTTGTCGCGGCCCATCAGCGCGATGAGTTCGTCGGAGCGCAGTCCGAGCGGCAGTGTGGAAGGGAGGTCATAGGCAGCCACGACCCTGCGGTGCTCGGCGACACGGGCTTCGCTGATCCGACCGAGTCGATAGGCGAGTTCGGCGGCGAAGATCAGACCGACGGCAACAGCTTCTCCATGACGGAGGTCGTGATCGCCAGCGATTTCGATGGCGTGGGCGAGCGTATGCCCGTAGTTGAGCGTTGCCCGGCGCCCGCCTTCGCGTTCGTCGTCGACAACCACCTCGGCCTTGATGGCCACGCAAGCTGCAACCCGTTCGTCGAGCGGAAGCGCGTCGAGGTCGCCTCCTCCGAGGAAGTGGTACTTGGCGAGCTCTCCGAGACCGCTTCGGTATTCGCGCGGGGGAAGCGTACTGAGCAAGCCGGTATCGCAGAGCACCGCTGCTGGCTGCCAGAAAGCACCGACGAGATTCTTGCCCTCTGGGAGATTGACCCCGGTCTTGCCACCGATAGCCGCGTCGATCTGGCCCAGCAGGGTTGTGGAGACATGCACAACGGGAATACCCCGGTGGTAGACAGCCGCGGCAAAACCAGCAGTGTCGGTGACGATTCCGCCACCCACCGCTACGACGCAATCGGACCGGGTGAGACCCCATCGCGAGAATTCGCTGCAAAGTGACTCGACTGTGCTCATGGTCTTGGCGGTTTCACCATCGGGCATCTCGAAGACTCGATGCTCGCGGCCTGGGTCGACGGAGATGCCGATACCCGCCTGGGTGACGACCGCAACCCGCTTCACGCCAGCAGGGATGACTCGAGCGAGTTCGTGGCGAACGCCATTGCCCACGAGAACGTCGTATGGGTTATCGCTCAGCGCGACCGGAATGGTGATCATGTCGTCACCGATTCGCGTGCCGCGACGGCGGCAAGGATCTCGGCGAGTGCAGCATCGAAACGCTGTGACGTGCTGATCGTCAGATCCGCCACCTCTGCGTAGAGCGGCTCGCGCACGTTTTCCATGTTCCTCAATGTGCCTTCGGGGTCATCGGCGAGAGCAGGCCGATGTGTTCCGTTGACTACCCGACCCACAAGAACCTCAACTGGGGCGCGCAGCCAGATCACGGTTCCGGCAGTGGAGAGTGCGGCTCGATTCTCGGGTCGCAGCACGATGCCACCCGCAGCCGCGATGACCGAAGGTTCGTTGCGCGCGAGGAGCTCGGCGAGCACTGATGCCTCCAGATCACGAAACGCTGGTTCGCCGTCGGTCGCGAAGATCTCGGGGATGGAACGTCCGGCACGGGCCACGATCTCGGCATCGGTATCGAGCACCGGACGATTGAGCGTGCGGCCGATGCGCTTGGCCAGGCTGGACTTCCCCACACCCATCATGCCGACGAGCACGATATGCCCCGTCGCAGAAGGTGCTTCGGCGCTCATGGGGTGACGGCTGGGTCGTCGGCGAAGGCTTGTGTGGCATCCCAGTTGAGTGGCGCCTCAGCCGACGCCGGGGCATCTGCGGTATCGATCTGCGAAGTTTGTTCCCTGACCTGCTCGACATAGGTGTCGTGATTACGAACGAACTCTCCGAGCGAGTCGCCGCCGAATTTGCGTAGCGCCTCGTCGGCGATGACGAGAGCAGCCATGGCCTCAGCCACCACACCCATCGCAGGCACGGCGGTGACATCGGTTCGTTCCTTGAACGAGACCGTGGCGTCCTTCGTGGCGGTGTCGACGGTGGCGAGCACCGGACGGTTGAGCGTGGCGAGTGGCTTCATGGCCACGTGGGCCACGACGACCTCGCCAGTGGACATTCCGCCCTCGATGCCGCCAGCGTTGGTGGTATGTCGGCGGTACTCGCCGGTCTCAGCATCGAACACGATGGCATCGTGAGCCTGCGAGCCGGGACGGCCAGCGACATCGAAACCATCGCCGATCTCGACACCCTTCACCGCCTGGATCGACAGAAGCGCCTGGGCAAGACGGCCGTCGAGTCGACGGTCCCAGTGCACATGCGAGCCGAGTCCAATAGGAACGCGGTAGGCGAGAACTTCGACAACCCCTCCGAGGGAATCGCCTGCCTTCTGCGCAGCCTTGATCGCTGCGATCATCTCCGCCTCCGCTGCAGCATCGGTGCAGCGGACCTCAGAGTCGTCGACAGCAAGAAGTGCATCGGCACCCGGACGGGACGCTGACGCAGCGCGAACGGATCCGAGTTGAATCACATGGGACCCGATAGCAACACCGAGGTGCCGGAGAAGCGCCTTTGCAACGGCACCTGCGGCAACTCGGGCGGCGGTCTCGCGAGCCGAGGCGCGCTCGAGGACATTGCGAGCATCGTCGAACGCGTACTTCTGCATCCCTGTGAGATCGGCGTGGCCGGGCCGGGGCGTGGTGAGACGTTGGGATGTGGCACCGGGATGCGGCGACATCTCCTCGGTCCACTTACGTTCCCATTCGCTGTTTCCGATTTCGATGGCGATCGGCGAACCGAGGGTCAGACCGTGGCGGACACCAGCGACGATGGTGATCTCGTCGGCCTCGAACTTCATCCGAGGACCGCGGCCGTAGCCCAGTCGACGACGGGCGAGATCGGTATCGAGATCGGCGATGGTGAGCGGCAGTCCCGCGGGCACACCCTCGAGAATGACGACGAGGGCCTTGCCATGGGATTCACCGGCGGTCAGGTAGCGCAGCACCTCGCCAATCTACCGGTAGGAGGGGTCCTGCCCGAAGACAGTTCCATTCGGCGGGCCGGCGGGCAGGGTTTCCGATGCTCGACGTTCGAGCTCACTGGCTCAGCGCCGGAGGAATGTGGAACTCGCGAGCAGGGCGATCATCGTGCCCGCGGCGAGATACGGCCCGAACGGGAACGGATGATTCCCACCCCGACGAACAAGGATCGCCAGCCCGGCAACCGTTCCCATTGCGAAGCCGATGACCATTGCCCACAGGACCAGGACCACGGCGTCCATCAGCGTGGTACTCGACGCTCCGAGAAACAGTCCCATCAGCGCCGCAAGTTTCACATCACCGAAACCCATTCCTCGCGGGGAGATCAGGTGGGCGACCAAGAGGGTGCCGAAGAAGACGAGAGCGCCACAGATCGCGAATTGGATCTTCTCGGGATTGCCGTCGATGAGCGCCACAGCCGTGATCCAGACGATCGAGAGACACAGCATCGGAAGCACGATCCGATCAGGAAGTCGATAGGTGGCTGAGTCGATGATGGCCAGCGCCACGAGCACGGTGTAGAGGGTGAGCATCCCGGCCAGTAGTCCGAATGAAAGCTCATCGAAACGCAGCGTGATGAGTACGAATCCCAGACTGATGAAGACCTGCGTGAGAAGCCGCCGCCGACTCATCCCGCCAAGTCGCAAGGGAAGAAGAAGGGGCTCCTCCGTCGGGCCTCGAACGATCAGCAACTCGGCGAACCAACCTGCCGGAAGGCTGAGCGCCACCACGAGCACGAGACGCCAGAGCGTCATGTCAGTCGACCAGCATCGAGGATACGGCCGCACTCATGGCTGGGATCGGAGCGGCATGACCGGTCCAGAGGGTGAACGCAATGGCCGCCTGATGTGTGAGCATCGAAACCCCGTTCGCGGTGCGCGCTCCGCGAACCTGCGCCGCGGCAAGAAGGGGGGTGACGAGCGGCCGATACACGATGTCGACCACGGTGTGCTCCGGCCTGATGAGCTCGGTGTCGAACGGGACATCAGCACCATCGGCAGGTTCGGCTCCCATGCCGATCGATGTGGCATTGACGATGAGGTCGCAGTCGCTGATGAACGTGGCGGCTTCCCCGGGAGCAACCACGACTGCAACTTCGGGGAACAGCGCCGCGGCCTCCTCGGCTCTCGCAACTGTTCGGTTGATGATCGCGACCTGCGCAGCCCCTCTTCGAGCGAGTGCTAATCCGATCGAACGAGCGGCACCTCCAGCCCCGAGCACCACGCAACGCAACCCGGCCGGATCGAGCCCGAGTTCGGTGGCGAGCGCATCGGTGAAACCGTCGCCATCGGTGTTGTGACCGATCAGTCGCCCCCCGTTGTTCACGACGCAATTGACTGCACGAAGCGCAGCTGCATCGGCGGTGAGTTCGTCGCAGGCGGCGGCGACAGCCTCTTTGTGCGGCATCGTCACGGAGAAGCCAGCAATACCGAGGGTGCGCATGGCGGAGAGCGCCTCGATTGCGGACCCCGGGGCAATCTCGAGAGCCACGTAGACCCAGTCGAGACCGAGCTCAGCGAATGCGGTGTTGTGCAGTAGTGGCGAAAGCGAATGACGCACGGGAGAACCGATGACAGCGGCGAGTCGTGTCGAACCGGTCGGAGCGAGCATCAGAAGATCCCCCGGGCCTTCGCGTCGTTGACTGCTCGCTGGAAATCCGACGCGCTCTTGGTGAAGTAATGACGACCGTCTTTGTCGGTGAGCACGTAGTAGAGCCAATCACCCGGCGCCGGGTTGAGTGCCGCGTGGATGGAATCCTGACCTGGCGAATTGATCGGCGTCGGTGGCAGACCGTTCTTGAGCCTCGTGTTGTACGGCGAATCGACGCGAAGATCCGAGTTGGTGAGCGAGGTCTTCCGCTTCTGGAGGGCGTAGAGCACCGAGGCATCGATTCCGAGCATCTCGCCACGCGCCATCCGGTTATAGATGACCCGTGCGATCTTCGGCCGATCCTCGGCAACCTTCGCCTCGGATTCGATGAGCGATGCGACGATGAGCGCTTGGTACGGAGTAACTGTGAGCTTGCCAGCGGCCCCCGCGAGTTTCGTCGAGGCATCGGGAAGACCTTCGGTCGCGCTCACCCGGTCAAAGGCGCTGATCATCTGGTCGATGACCTTCTGGGCATTGCCGACATCGGCCTGCGCCACTTCGTACTTCGCAGGGAACAGGAACCCCTCGAGATTGGTCGAACCCGTCGGCTGCAACGTCGGATGAGTGGAGCCCATCACCTGGTCGAGCGTGGCCGGATCGATGGTGGGGAACGACTCGAGGATGAGAGCCCGGGTCTCACTCACCCACAGCCCCTCTCGGACCAAGAACGAAACGGTCTTCGGCGGCGCAGGTCCCTTCTCGAGAACGTTGACAACGGCACTCATTGACGAGTGCAGATAGAGACCGTCGTACTCCCCCGCTTGGAACGGGCCGCCACCATTCACCTTCAGGTACCAACCGAAGACCGTCGCATTGGTGATGATCCCCTCCTTCTCGAGCGAGCTCGCCACATCGGCGCTGGTGCTGCCCTTGGAGATGGTGAACGCCACTGCCTCGCCCGGGGATCCGGGATCCAATTGCGAGCGCACCCAGAAACCTGCGCCCACGAACAACACGACGATCACCGCCAGAACTGCGAGCAGAACCTTGCGGCGGCCAGCTGATCGACCAGACCCGCCCGCCGCAGCGACTGTCGAGGGATCGAACTGCGTGACCGGTACCGCATCCGCGGAAAAGGTCACCGGGCCGGTCTGCTGTGCAGGGACGGCCGGAGTGCTCTCAGGTTCGAGTCCGAGCAACTCGAAGGGATCAGGGAGATCAGGCACGTTGGGTCACTCGTTCGGGGAATCGGGGGTTCGGGAGTCGAGCCAAGCTTGCAGAAGTACCGCAGCAGCCACCTTGTCGACGACCTGACGACGGGACCGCCCCTTGACCCCTCCATCACGAAGGAGTCGGTGAGCGGTGACCGTGGTCAGGCGTTCATCGTAGATTTCGATCGGTACTGGGGTGGTGGCACGAAGCACCTCCACCTCGGTCGCGATGAGTTCCGCCGCCGGACCATTGGACCCATCAAGGGAATACGGCATCCCGATCACGAGTAGGTCTGCCTCCCACTCAGCGACCAGCGCGAAGAGTCGCCGGTGGTCGAGCGCAGGGTCACCCGACCGTTCGATGGTGTCTGCCGGGGAGGCCACCGACCCTGAGGAGACAGCGATACCGATCCGCCGGCTGCCGAGGTCGACGCCGAGCGCTCGCACGATCTACTCGATGCCCGCTGCCGACCGGGCCAGATCGAGCGCGTGGTCGAGGGCCGCGGGATCCTTGCCACCGGCGACCGCGAGGTCGGCACTCTTGCCGCCGCCACCCTTGACCGCCTTTGCGGCCTCGGCGATGAGTTCAGACGCATTGAACCCGGATTCCGCGGAGACCGCGGCGACGATGGTGACGCCGCCACCTTCAGGAGCTGACCCGAGGACCACAGCGCGGATCGACGCGTGATCGCGTACCGCAACAGCGAGGTCGCGCACGCCTTCGCGGTCGAGCCCGTCGACGCGGGCTACGACCACGCCATCAACAGCGGCGGAGACCAGCTCGCCCGAGCGTCCGGCAGCGGCGGCACGCTCGAGATCTCGCACTCTCGCCCGCAGTTCCTTCACTTCGGCAACTCGACGTTCGACGGCATCGACGAGTTCGTCGGTGGAGACACCCATGGCATCAGTCGCAGCGCGAATGCGTTCCTCATCATGACGGAGCCGTTCGATGGGTCCCATGCCTGATACCGCCTCGATCCGGCGGATGTTGGAACCGATCGAAGCCTCGCTGATGATCTTGACGGGGCCGATGTCGCCGAGCGCCCGAACATGGGTTCCGCCGCAGAGTTCGATCGAATGCGGACCGGCCTCGAGCACCTTGACGACATCGCCGTATTTGTCCCCGAAGAACGCGATTGCACCGAGTTCCTCAGCGGCGGCCTTCGTGGTCTCGAAATGATGGGCCGGGTCGTTGGCGAGGATGTCGATCGCGACGAGATCCTCGATACGACGAATCTCGTCGTCGGTCACCGACTCGTAGTGACTGAAGTCGAATCGGAGGCGATCGGGTCCGACCTGTGACCCCTGCTGCTTCACATGTTCGCCGAGGACCTCGCGCAGCGCCCAGTGGAGCAGGTGAGTGGCGGTGTGGTTTCGTCGGATTGCATCGCGTCGAGCCCCATCGATGGATGCCGTGATGGTCTGACCCACTTCGATCTCACCGTCGAGTTGGCCGATGACGTGGCGCACGACACCGGGAGCGCCGTACACGGTGTCGATGATCTGCACCCGACCCGAGGTGGAAGAGATCGTGCCGGTGTCGCCGAGCTGGCCACCCGATTCGGCGTAGAAGGGAGTTTGGTCAAGCACAATGCCATCGTCGGTGAGGCCGAGAACGATGGCCTCGATCTCGTAGGTGTCCGACCCGACGAAGCGCGTGGGACCTGTCTTCTCGGAGATCTCGGCGTAGAGGGAATCACCCTCGACTCCGCCACCCTTGCGGGCTTCCTTCGCCCGACGACGCTGTTCTGCCATCTCGACATCGAACCCGCCCTGATCGACGTCATGACCACGCTCGAGGCCGATCTCGCGGGTGAGTTCGAGCGGGAACCCGTGGGTGTCGTGAAGAAGGAAGGCAACAGAACCCCCGATGGGGGCACCTTCATCGAGCTTGTCGAGTTCGGTGTCAAGCAGCGCGGTACCCGACTTGAGTGTGGAACGGAAGCGTTCCTCTTCGCGTGCGACCACATTGCGCACGAAGTCATGCTGCTTCACCAGATCGGGATAGGCCTCCCCCATTACCTCGACCGTGGTGTCGACAAGTTGGGGAGTGACAAGTTCGCCGACATCAAGCAGGTACGCCTCACGCACCGCGCGCCGAATGATCCGGCGAAGCACATAGCCGCGACCTTCGTTCGAGGGGAACACCCCATCGCTGACAAGGAAGCTCATGGTTCGGGCGTGTTCGGCGAGGATCCGCAGGGAGATGTCCGAGCGCGGATCGGCGCCAAGACGATGACCAGTGAGCTGTTGGGCGCGATCTACAAGTGGCGCGAGCACATCGGTTTCGAAGACAGTGTCGACACCCTGAAGCACACCGAGGATGCGCTCAAGGCCGGCACCAGTATCGATGTTCTTCTTCGGCAGTTCAGTGTCGGTGCCGTCGAGATCACGGGCGTACTGCATAAACACGAGATTCCAGATCTCGAGGAAGCGTTCGTCGCCCCCGACGGCCGGGCCGCCGTCGGGGCCATAGGCGGCACCCTTGTCGACGTAGATCTCCGAGCAGGGACCGCAGGGTCCCGGCGGGCCACCGGGGGGACCCCACCAGTTGTCGGCATCGAGGCGCTGGATTCGATCAGGGTGCACGCCAACGGCGTCACGCCAGATCTCGGCGGCCTCGTCATCGGTGATGTGGCATGTGACCCACAGCAGATCGGGGTCGAGACCGAAAAGGTTGGTGACCATGTCCCAGGCCATCGGGATGGCCTCGTGCTTGAAGTAGTCGCCGAAGCTGAAGTTGCCGAGCATCTCGAAGAAGCTGAGGTGCCGGGAGTCGCGGCCGACCTCCTCGAGATCGCTGTCCTTCCCACCCGCTCGGACGCACTTCTGAACGGTCGTGGCCCTATTGAACGCCGGTTGTTCCTCGCCGAGGAAGTACGGCTTGAACGGCACCATGCCCGCCACGGTGAACAACAGGTCTGGATCATGCGGGATCAGACTGGCGGACGGAACGATGGTGTGTCCGCGCTGTTCGAAGAAGCCGAGGAAGGCACGTCTGAGTTCGTTGGCAGTTTTCGGGGCCATGATTCGATCAGCCTACAGATCAGTAGAGGCCGGCTCGTTCGAGCTGCCGACGCAGTAACTGCTCCGCCTCACGTCGGGTTCGCTTCGTATCGGCCGCGGTGAGTCGCAGCTCATCAATCGTGGTGCTCACGCGATCGGCGAGCTCCCGAACCTCGACGTCAGTGCGCTGCACCACTCTGGAGGCAGCGTCCTGCACGGATTCGGGGACATGACGGCGCGCGATCTGACGAGCTCGTAGGTACCCGACCACCGTTCCAGAGGCTCCTATGGCAGCGCCAGCGGCAAACCAGCGAGTGCGCTTGAACATCAACCCGCCCTCCGGTTGCGACGCCGCTGGTTGGAACGCGAGGCATCGTGTTGCGCCGAACGGGACTTTGACGTGTGCGTCTCCAACGACGCCGGGGGAACGAGTTCGGGGCGACCGCCGCGTGCGCTGAGTCGCCGAGCGGCCCGGTCGCTGGCCACCGATACCGACGCCAACTTCACCAATGGATTGCGCATCACCAACCACGCAAGGCGGGATGTGGCTTCCACACGGGCACCCACTTCCTCGGCGGTATCGAGCAGAGAATCGACCCGGGCGATCTCGCCGTTCGCAGCGGCGACCGTGGACCGCAGTTCGGCGATCGCCGGCAGTGTCTGTCGACGCAGATCCTCGACGGTCTCGCGCAGAGAACGGAGGGTGACGATGAGCGATTGCACAGCCATGGCCACAACGACCAGTCCGACGATGGCAACCACAATGAGTACGACGGCGAGTGCGGTCATATCGTTGCGCGCTTCTGGTCGTCGTCCATGACGGGGGTCGCCTCGACGATTGGCCCATTCGAATCCTGCGCTGTTGCTTCCCGTTGTTCCATACGAGTACGCACCCTCTGCTCGGCTCCATGATCCGATGGCTCGTAATACACCCGACCTGCGAGTTCGGCCGGTCTGTACTGCTGATCGACCCAACCATCCGGATGGTCATGAGGGTAGTCGTAGCCCTGCCCGTGGCCGAGGGTCTTCGCCCCCCGGTAATGGGCGTCACGCAGATGGACCGGAACCTCGCCACCTGGTCGCTCACGGACATCGGCCACGGCACGCCCCAATGCCACGGTGACCCTGTTCGACTTGGGGGCCGAAGCCAGATGCACGACACAATGCGCCAGATTGAGTTGTGCTTCAGGCAGACCCACGAACTCGACAGCACGAGCGGTGGCGTCGGCCACGACAAGCGACAGCGAATCGGCCATACCGATGTCCTCGCTCGCCAGGATCACCAATCGACGGGCGATGAAGCGGGCATCCTCTCCAGCTTCGAGCATCCGGGCCAACCAATAAAGGCCGGCATCGGCATCCGAACCCCGGATGCTCTTGATGAATGCCGAGATCACATCGAAATGGTCGTCGCGTCCGTATCGCATGGCTTTGGTGCCGAGCGCCGCTTCGATGTCATCGACCCGCACTCGCACCAACTCGTCCACGATTCGACCCGCGGAGTCGCGCTCAGCATCGGGATGCTCGTGGGCGATGGCGACCGCCACCTCGAGGCTGGTGAGCACATGGCGGCCGTCGCCATTGGCTCGATCGACGAGCAGCAAGAGCGCCTCGTCGTCGATGGTCGCGTTCTCGACCTCGAGGCCGCGCCGGACCAACTGGGTGCAGGCCTCAGCGGAGAGCGGCTCGAGCCGGAAGAGCGTGGAGCGGCTCAAGAGTGGAGGGTTCACCTCGAAGAACGGGTTCTCCGTTGTTGCGCCGATGAGTGTGAGGAGTCCGCTCTCCACCGAAGGAAGCAGCGCATCTTGCTGCGCCTTGTTGAAGCGATGCACCTCGTCGAGGAACAGGATGGTTCCCTGACCCCGCTGCCCGAGCCGATCCTGGGCCCGCGCTGCTACCTCACGAACATCCTTTACCGTCGCCGTCACCGCGGAGAGTTGCTCGAATGCTTTCGCAGTGGTGTTGGCAATGAGTTGGGACAGAGAGGTCTTCCCGGTTCCCGGAGGTCCCCACAGGATCACCGAGGAAAGCCTGTCCGCTTCGATGAGCGCCCGAAGGGGCCGACCGCGGCCGAGGAGATGTTCCTGACCCACAACTTCATCGAGCGTTCGTGGCCGCATCCGCGCCGCGAGAGGCGCCTGACGGGTCAGGCGATCCTCTGCAGCAGCGGCGAACAGATCCTCAGCCATCGGGCGAGGCTAGCCCCGCGCCTACCGAACGCTCCGGGGTCAGTCCTTCTTGACCGGCAGCAACCGGAGCCCGAGTTCCTCGAGCTGGGCTGCATCAATGCTGCTCGGTGCGTGGGTGAGCGGATCGTGGCCGCTCTGGGTCTTGGGGAACGCGATGACCTCGCGGATGTTCTCCTCACCAGCAAGGAGAGCAACGAGTCGATCGATACCGAACGCGAATCCGGCGTGCGGCGGTGCCCCGAAACGGAACGCGTCGAGCAGGAAGCCGAAACGCTCCTGGGCATCGTCAGCAGCGATGCCCAACAACGAGAACATCCGCTTCTGGATATCGCCGCGGTGGATACGAACGCTTCCCGAACCAAGTTCCCAACCGTTGAGCACGAGGTCGTATGCCTGTGAGCGCACTTTGAGCAGATCGGTGGGATCGGGCGAGTCGAGGAAGTGGACATCCTCGGCGTGGGGCATCGTGAACGGGTGATGCGCCGGAATCGGATTGTTGTTGTCGTCGAGAGCTTCGAAGAGCGGGAAGTCCACGACCCACAGGAACTGGAGGCCACCCTCAGTAACCGGCGGGCGGCCGAGCTCGAGCCGCAGCAGACCGAGTACATGACAGACCGCCGGGCGATCATCGGCAACGAGAAGCAGGAGGTCACCCTCGACTGCCCCGGTGGCCGCCACCAGACCGGATAGCTCATCAGCAGAAAGGAACTTGGCCACCGGTGAATCGACTTCGCCGTCGGCCCTGACCCGCATCCACACAAGCCCCTTGGCGCCCCAACGCTTGGCGCGGTCGGTGAGATCGTCGAGACGCGACCTTGTGAACTCGGCGCCGCCCTCGACCCGCAGGCCCTTGATGCAATCGGCCTTGAACGCGTTGAACTCCGTACCAGCGAACACAGGCGTGAGCTCGATGAGCTCCATGCCGAACCTGGTGTCGGGCTTATCCGAGCCGAAGCGCTCACGGGCTTCATGCCAGGTCATGCGCGGAACATCACCGAGTTCCTCGCCGGTGACCTCACGCACCGCAGCAGCTACGGCGACGGAGATGAACGCGAGCACCTCTTCCTGGCTGACGAAACTGGCCTCGGCATCGAGTTGCATGAACTCGAACTGCCGGTCGGCGCGAAGATCCTCATCGCGGAGGCAGCGGGCGATCTGGTAATAGCGATCGATTCCACCGACCATGCACAACTGCTTGAACAACTGGGGGCTCTGCGGAAGCGCATAGAAGTTCCCCGGACTGAGCCGACTCGGGACCACGAAGTCGCGTGCACCCTCAGGGGTGGATGCGATCAACATCGGGGTCTCGATCTCGACGAAGCCTTGGTCGTCCATGGCTCGACGCAGCGCACTGTTGACCTTGGCCCGAACACGCAGGTTGCGCTGCATGCGATCAGTGCGCAGATCGACATAGCGATGAGCGAGACGCACCATCTCGTCGACCTCGACACGCTCATCGAGTTGGAAGGGCGGTGGCTCGGCGGAGTTGAGGATCTCGACCTCGCACTCCCCCAGCTCTACCTCACCCGTTGCGAGGTTGTCGTTCCGGGTGCCCTCAGGCCGCGAACGAACCACACCGGTGATTCGCACGACGTATTCGCTGCGCAGATCATGCGCTCCGTCGACAACGCACTGGATAAGACCGGTGTGATCGCGGAGGTCGATGAATGCCAGGTGCTCGCCGTGCTCACGACGACGGGCCACCCAACCACAAACCGACACGCGTCGGCCGATGTCAGAGGCACGGAGCGTTCCGCAATGGTCGGAGCGCATGGGAAGAGAATCGGTCACTGGAGTTCCTCGGGCATCGGGGTGGATTCGGAAAGGAGTTGGGCAATCGTGGCGACAACGGAGTCGCGCGCAACCGTGTGCTGCTGCTGGTGGTGCCGAAGCGGACGCACGGTGACAACACCGGCTTCGAGTTCATCGGAACCGATGATGACGGCGTAGGCGGCACCGGATCGATCGGCAGATTTCATCTGGGATTTCATTGAGCGACCGTCGAATGCTCGATCGGCGGAAACGCCAGCGCGCCGTAGCTCCACCGAGAGGTCCCGGGCCGAACCACCACCGGTTGTGTCGATGATGTAGACGTCGATGCTTGTCTGGGGGGCCGGGAACACACCCTCGGCGTCACAGGTGAGCAGCACCCGTTCTATACCGGATCCGAACCCGATTCCTGCGGTCGGGGGCCCACCGAGCGATTCGACGAGACCGTCGTAGCGACCGCCGCCACCAATGGTGGACTGGGCGGCATCGAGAGCATGGCTGATGAACTCGAACGTCGTGTGCGTGTAGTAATCCAGCCCGCGCACCAGGCGCGGCTCGATGCGGAATGGAATGCCGAGCGAGTGGAGCCCCTCCTGAACCCGCTCGAAATGCGCGAGCGCATCGGGTGAGAGGTGATCGGTGATCCGCGGTGCATCGGCAGTGGCGGCGATGGTGATCGGACGCTTGGAATCGAGCACCCGCATCGGATGGTCTTCGACCTTTTCGGCATCGGCGGGATCGAGTTTGTCGATGCGCTCGCGCAACCAGTTCCTGATTGCCGAGATGTACGCACGCCGGTCCTCGGTCGTACCCATCGAGTTGATGACGAGCTCAACCTGGCGAAGCCCGATCGACTCGTAGAAATCCCAGAGCAGTGAGATGACCTCGACATCGAGATCCGGATCAGCAGACCCGAGAGCTTCGACGCCAAGTTGATGATGTTGCCGGAACCGACCGGCCTGCGGCCGTTCGTAGCGGAAACTCGGTGCCGCGTACCAGACCTTCCAAGGCGGAGTCGGGCGATGCTGCACGAAGGCACGCGCCACCGACGCCGTCCCCTCCGGCCGCAAGGCAAGATGACGATCCCCCTTGTCGTGGAAGTCGTACATCTCCTTGCGGACGACATCGGTGCCCTCCCCGACACGGGCGAACACACCGATCTCCTCGAACATCGGACTCTGCACCAATCCGAACCCGGCGCGAGTCACGAGTGAGGCGAAGAGAGCGATCAGTGCCTGCCATCGCTCCGACTCAGGAGGAAGGACGTCATGGGTCCCCACGGGCGCCTTGAACGGCTCTGGACGTGCAGTGGACTCGGACACGACGCAGGAGCCTACCGGTGCTCCCCGAAGGGTCACGAACCCATTGTCCCGTCAACGCCGAGCGCCCACTCCGGGCCACAACCACGCAGGCTCAAGCCGGCGCCGGCGCAGGACCGATCGCTCGGGCCACAAGATCGGCGAGCGCATTCTGACCAACGCCCTGCAGATGCAACCCGTCGCGGCTCGTGTATCCCGGAGTCCCGGCGATCGCCGCCCAGTCGACTGCAGCCACATTCGGGTGCCGGTCGGGCAAGGCCTTGATGGCATCGTTGGCAGAATTGATCTCGCCCACCCATGGAACGCAGGTGGACCAGACGATGCGATCCACGCCTTTCAGCATGGCGAT
>WLCQ01000010.1 GCA_009705225.1 Actinomycetota bacterium
CCGCGCGCCAGACGCGGATTCTGTGTTGCGACTCCCGTAGGGCATCGATCGGTATGGCAGCGTTGCGACTGGATGCACCCGATGGAGAGAAGAGCAGTGCGCCCGACGTTGACCATGTCGCAGCCCATCGCCATTGCCGCCAGCGCATTTTCCGGAAGGCCGAGTCGCCCCGAGCCGATGAACACGATGTCGTCGACGAGTTCACGTTGTGCGAACTCGCGGTAGACCCGGGTGAAACCCCATCGGAATGGCAGAGCAACGTGGTCGCTGAACGAGAGCGGAGCAGCGCCGGTTCCACCCTCGCCACCATCAATGGTGATGAAGTCCGGTCCGCCCCCGGTCACCACCATGCGCTCCGCGAGATCCACCCAGAACCCCTGTTCCCCAACCGCCGATTTGATGCCGACCGGTAGTCCGGTGGCGGCGGCGATCGACTCGACGAACTCGATGAGGGAGTCCGCGTCGTGGAATGCACTGTGCGCCGCCGGGCTTCGACAGATCTCACCGACGGGGACCCCTCTGATGGCGGCGATCTCCGGGGTGACCTTCACCGCCGGCAGCACGCCTCCGAGTCCGGGTTTCGCACCCTGACTCAACTTGATCTCGATTGCCCGGACCGGAGCTGACGCCGCCGCATCGATCAGTCGGGGAAGGTCGAACCGCCCTTCGGCATCGCGACAACCGAAATACCCTGTGCCGACCTGCCAGATGAGCTCACCGCCATGACGATGGTGATCAGTGATGCCACCCTCACCAGTGGACTGCAGCGCTCCGGCCTGTGCGCAACCCCGGTTGAGGGCCTCGACCGCGCTCGCACTGAGCGAGCCGAAACTCATTCCCGACACGTTGATCACGGAATCAGGTCGGAAGGCGCCGACTCTGCCATGCGACTCGCCAAGAACCTTCCCAGCAGGAACCGTGACCGAGACATCGGGATGATCCGGTTCGCCGACGCGAGGAGAAGCCGGGAAGGCAGCGTGCTTGATGATGATGTAATCCGAGGCGTGATCGAGGTCGTTGTCGGTGCCGAAACCGACGCTGGTGTTCTCGCCCTTCGACGATGCGTACACCCACGATCGTTCGTCGCGGCTGAACGGTCGCTCCTCGTTATTGTCGGTCACGATGTACTGGCGCAGTTCTGGCCCGACACGTTCGAGGATGAACCGGAAGTGTCCGATCACCGGGAAGTTCCGAAGAATGGAGTGCCGGCGCTGGAGAAGATCGAACACGATCACCGCAACGAGCAGCGCACCCACGACCGCCAAGATCACCACGAGGACCATGGCGGGAGCCTACGGGGAACCCCAGGGATCAGCTCAGATCAGATCAGCGCAAGAACGAGGCCCATCTGACCGAGGTGGTAGGTGACCATCACCAACTGACGGCTGCGGGAGAACTGACTCACGAAGCGGGTCCAGCCAAGCACGGCATCACTGATGAAGAACAGCAACGCCCCGACGATGGCGAAGAACACAGCAGTGCCGAAAGCAAACGTGACCATCGCGGAGATCGCACCCATATATGCGATGACCGGTATTCGCAGCGCCCGGTCGGCCGCAGCGGCTCCATCAACGATGCGACGCCCGACGACGAGTGCAGCAACAACGGCAACAACCAAGCCCATGACAACCCCGCCGAGACTGACGCCGAGCGCGGCGAGTGCAACCACGTAGAGGATGTGCGCGAGCAGGAACGACGCCAGGCCGGGGACGAAGAGGTCCGATGGAAGCATCAGAAAGATGTCACCGGCCATGGAGAGCAACAGCCCGATCAGCATGAGCCAGCGCGCACTTTCCGATGATGGGTCGATGCTCATGGCGACGCACACCAGAGCCACCATGGTGAGCGGCTTGAAGATGTACTCCATGAAACGGTTGCCGATGGAGACCGCCAGCCAGTCGAGCACGGCAATGACAACCGCAATCGACAGGAAAAGGAACGCTCCGGCGTTCATGACACCGAGATCACGGGGCGTCGAGACGAGGAAGCACCAGAGCGATGCTGTCCGGACACACGGGGCGACCATCGAGCCATTCGCGAAGTTGGGAGATCGGCACCCAGGCCGCTTCGGCCACTTCACCGTCGTCAAAACTGAAGGGACCCTCGGAGCGGGCCATGTAGACCCGTGCGAACTCCCGGACATGGTCATCGACGTACACACCCTCGCCGAGATAGCTCAGTTCGGCACTGATGCCGACCTCCTCGACAAGCTCACGTGCAGCGGCGATCTCCCAGGCCTCTCCAGCGCCGACAACACCACCCACCGCAATATCCCAGGCATCGGGCCAGACGTCCTTCCAGTCGGCCCGGCGATGCACGAGGATCTGATCAGCATCGTTGATCACGGCGATGAATACCGACCGATGCATGAGATTCGCGGCACGCATCTCTGCACGCGTGACCGTTGCGATCACGGCTCCGGCGTCATCGACATGATCGATGATCTCCGCACTTTCGTCGGGTCCTGGATTCACATCGACTCCGCTCTGGCACAAGCGTCGTCAAAGGACGCGCCTTCCTCGATGAGACCGCGCAACTGAATGACATGGCGGGGCCGGTTCATGCCGAGCACGCCGACGAGGCGGCCCTCGCGTCCGTACATCGTCACAAACCGGAACTCATCCACGCTGCCGTGGACGACGCGTGCGATGTCGGTCGCTTCGGGCCGTCCCGAGAGTTGGATCTTCCTGTCGTACTGATCGCTCCAGAACCACGGGACAGGATCGAAGACTGTGGGTGCCTCGCCACGCTGTTCGGCCAGAAGACGACGAGCGGCGGCCTCGCCCCCGGCGATCGCGTGTTCCCAATGTTCGATGCGGAACGAACGGTCGAACCGGCGGCTGTGATACCGAGCGATGTCGCCGGCGGCTACGACCCCGGGGGCGGCGAGCAGTGTGTCGTCGCACACGATGCCGTCATCGAGCGTGAGCCCGGAACCTTCCAGCCAACCGGTGTTGACAGTGACGCCGATACCGACGACAACGACGTCAGCCTCGACGAACGTTCCATCGGTGAGATGGACGCCTACCACGCGCTCATGTCCATCGGCGTGCGTGGTCTCGAGTCGCTCGACCCCGGTGCCGAGCCTGACGTCGACACCGTGGTCGATGTGCACCCGGGCACACACTTCACCCATGGCCGCGCCGAGTGCGCGCTCGAGTGGCACGGGCATCGCTTCGACGAGAGTGACTTCGAGGCCGCGACCGCGACAGGTAGCCGCGACTTCGCCACCGATGAATCCGGCACCGATGACCACGACGCGCCGAGGGCCGGCTTCGAGGTCTGCTCGCAGGGAAAGGGAGTCGTCAACTGTACGAACCACGTGCACCCCGGCCACGCCGGCGGTGTCGGGAAGACGACGCGCCGATGCGCCAGTGGCGATCACCAAGCAGTCGTAGTGCAGAAACTCCAGCGTTCCGTCGAGGTGCTGCGTGGAAAGTCGGCGCTCGATCAGATCCAGTGCGGTAGCCCTCGTGCCGAGACGGACATCGAGCCCGAGATCCTCCTTGGCCGCCTGCAACATGATCCGTTCGGGATCAAGGTTCCCGGCGAGAAACTCCTTCGACAACGGCGGTCGGTCGTACTGCGCGCGCAGATCGGGATCGAGCACGATGATCTCGCCCTCGTGTCCTTCGAGACGGAGGGTCCGCGCCGCGTTCGTACCGGCGAGTGACGCGCCGACGACGACTGCCGTGGAAGTCATAGTTCGAGCAAATTTGGACCGACACCCCCGAAGGGGCTCAGTCCTCCGCGATCGAGATGGCCTGCTTCGGGCAGCGCTGCACCGACTCTTCGAGTTTGGCGCGCAGCGACTCCGAAGGGTTCTCATCGAGAATGTAGAGGAAGTCGTCATCACGGACCTCGAAGATCTCCGGAGCGATGCCCATGCACACCGCATTGCTCTCGCACAGGTCAAAGTCGACGACAACTCGCATTTCGGTCCCCTTCTCGGATTCGGCCTGCCGGAATCAGGCAGGCGCAACAACTCCCCAATCATGCCCCATCACGGGCGGGCCCGACGACTGAAGAGTCTCGGGAGGTGACGCATCCCCTGACGGCGTGTCAGATTAGGGATATGACAACCATCTCTCCTCTCGCCGGAATCCGGATCATCGAGGCATCGATGCTCGGTCCTGCATCAATCACCACCAACCTCGTCGACCTCGGCGCCGATGTCATCAAGGTCGAAGCACCCGGTGGCGACTATGGCCGACAGATGACCTGGCCCATCATCGAGGACACCTCGCTTCTCTTCCTGCACGCCAACCGGGGAAAGCGCAGCATCGTGCTTGATCTGCGCACCGACGAGGGCGTCGAAGCATTCAAGGAACTCGTCGCCGGAGCTGACGCAGTCGTCGAAGCCATGCGGCCGGGCGCGCTCGCCCGACGCGGCCTCGGTTTCGACGATCTCCGCAAGATCAACCCGAAGATCTGTTTCATGACCATCAGTGGCTACGGCATGACCGGCCCGTACCGCGACCTCCCCAGCCACGGCATCGCCTACGACACCTGGGCCGGAATCGTCCCGCCGGCGTACGACGAGGAAGGCTTCTGCTACATCCCTGAGCATGTCTCGGTCGGCATCAACGCCGGTCCCCTGCTCGGAGCGATCGGGATCCTCTCGGCCATCCTCCACGCCCGCTCGACCGGCGAAGGTCTCTACATGGAGATCGCCCAGTCAGACGCCGCGGCTTCCGTCGACTGGCTGCGCAGTGAGACCTACCGGGCCTATGAGCGCCCCGAGTCCGAGGTCACAGGCAACGCCGCTGACAACTTCGAGCGTCGGGCACCGGGCACCGCCGGCATGAAGGAGGGCGTGCGGTACCAGATGTACGAGACCTCTGACGGCCACATCTTGTTCATGGCGTCGGAGCAGGAGTTCTGGAAGAACTTCTGCAACGGCATCGGCCGTGCGGATCTGTTCGAGAAGTGGCCCGGCTCGAAGTATGCCGATCACGCCCGCGGCAACCGCGAACTGCTCGCCATCCTCACCGAGATCTTCAAGTCGAAGACCTGTGATGAATGGATGGCCTTCGGCGGCGAGCACAACACCCCCCTCGCGCCAGTCAACACACCGAAGACCCTTGCCGACGATCCCCAGTTCCAGGACCGACTCCCCTGGCTCTCGAAAGAAACTCACGGCGCAGACATGCTGCCGAGTCCGATCAAGGTCGTCGGCGCGCAGCTCCCCGATCCGGGCATCGCCCCCACGGCCGGCCAACACAGCGAGGCCATCCTTGCTGAGGTCCTCGGCTATGACGACGCTCGCATCGCTGAACTTCGCGAAAAGGGCGTCCTCGGCTGAATCCCAGTCCCGGCCCCGGCCCCGAACTCGCGCCGCCGGGCGGCGAGGGTCAGACCTCGCGACTCCCGTCGGCGGGGAGGGTCATCGCGCGGCTGCTTCTGCTCGCTGTCGCCGCGTTCGCCCTCTACGGCCTGGCACCGCAACTTCTCGACATGTGGGACACCGTGCCCCGGCTCCGCAGCCTGAGCATTGTTTGGTTCGCAGTGATGATCACCCTCGAGGGCGGCTCATATGTCTGCGCATGGGCACTCACCCGTGTGGCGCTGCCGCAGGTTCCATGGTTCGTGGCCGGAACCGCACAGCTCGTTTCCAATGCGGTCGCAAAGGTTCTGCCGGGCGGCGCTGCGGTCGGAGGAGCCACGGGATTTCGAATGTTGTCCGTCTCCGGCATCGAACCCGGCACTGCCGGTGCGGCACTCACCGCGAACGCGATCATCTCCAACGGCGTGCTGTTCTGCCTGCCGATGGTCGCACTTCTCGGATCGATCGTCGGCGCACCGGTTCCCAACGGTCTCGACCGAGTGGCGTGGGGCGGCGCGCTCCTGTTCATCGTGCTGTTCACCTTCGGGTACGTGCTCGTGCGCCACGACCGTCCGCTGCGACTTTTCGGCAATGCGCTTGAGCGCATCTCCCGACCCATTCTGCGGCGTCTGCACCGTGCCGGGGGCCCCACGGCAGCAGGCCTCGTACGCCAACGTGACGAGATGGTCGCCGGCCTCGGAGCCCGGTGGAAAGCAGCCCTTCTGGCGTCGGTCGGCAACTGGCTCCTCGACTACTTCGCGCTCGTCGCCGCCCTCATGGCTGTCGGGGTTCGCCCTCGACTCAGTCTCGTGCTGATCGCATACGGAGCCACCGCACTTCTCGGCATGATCCCGCTCACCCCGGGTGGACTGGGCTTCGTCGAGGCCGGGCTCACCGCCATGCTCGTCGTGTCGGGAGTGCAATCGGCTGAAGCCCTCCTCGCCACGCTGGCGTATCGGGTGGTGTCGTATTGGCTCCCATTGCCCGCCGGTCTCGTCGCCCATCTCCTGTTCCGTCACCGCTACGGACGCGGCTCCGACGCGCTCGTCGCCTCCTGATCCGCCCAACTACTCCCCCACGCGGGCGAATCCTTCTAAGCCCCAACTCGCAGAACATCCCGGGAATTCGCGCAGCATCGCTCAACATCACAGCGATGGTGCCGATACATCGTGAGTGATCGGAATGGATCGTCGATCACCGATGTTGGACCAAGTGCCACGAAAGGGAGCAAACCATGCGACTCACCGGGAACCACACCACGAAGCACCCACGCACCATCTCCTCGAACCGGACCCTCGCTGCAGGGTTCGACCTCGATTCCATGATTGACCAAAAGATGGTCGCCGAGGCCCAGCAACTACGAGAGCGGGCACTCGGTCTTCGCGAGCAGGCCGACCACCTCGACTCGTTCCTCGCCACTTCCTATCGCCGCCGGGCCAGCGAACTGCAGCTTGAGGCATGGCTTCTCGAGGTTCGCTCGGGGCTCCCCGAATCGCTCATACACACCGCTGCCTGAACCCACGCTTCTGGAGCAGCTCGCTGTGTCCTAGATTCGGCATCTCCGCCGAAGTGAAAGGCCAGCGCAGCCATGGGATTCCCCACTGACATCAAGATCATCGAGACATTCGTGGGCATGCCCAGTCGAAACCGTAAGGAGATCTACAAGTTCCTCGCGCCGCATCTGCGTGATCAGGAATCCAAGGATTTCCGGTTCCCGGCCCAGTACATGTTCAAAGACGTCCCCCCGGACATCGAGGAGAGCATCGATCCTGTTGCGTTCCTCATGGACAATCTCGATCGCCACAACATTGAGAAGGCCATGCTCGGGTACCGACCGGAGAACGAGGACTGCGTGCGTGCGCTCGAGATGCATCCCGATCGCTTTCTCACATGTCTCGAGTTCGACCCGAACGACGTGATGTCCGAAATCCGCAAGATCACCGCAGCCCATGAGAAGGTCGGACTCAGCGCGCTCAGTACCTTCCCGGCGGGCTACCGCACCCCGATCAACGACAAGCGGATGTACCCGTTCTACGCAACGGCCGTCGAGATGGATCTTCCGGTGTTCGTCTGTGCCGGCATCCCCGGTCCACGAGTCCCATTCGCCCCGCAGCAT
This sequence comes from Actinomycetota bacterium, assembly GCA_009705225.1. Lineage (GTDB taxonomy): Bacteria > Actinomycetota > Acidimicrobiia > Acidimicrobiales > Acidimicrobilacustridaceae > Acidimicrobilacustris. The sequence continues at coordinate 7,443 of WLCQ01000010.1, forward strand.
GTCGAACTCATCGATGAGGTCATGTACGACTTCCCCGATCTCACCTTCGTCATGCGTCACGGTGCCGAGCCCTGGACCGAGCTGGCCATGAAGCTCATGCTCAAGTGGCCGAACCTCTACTACTCCACCTCGGCCTTCGCCCCGAAGCATTACCCGAAGAACATCATCGACTACGCGAACTCCCGCGGCGCCGACAAGATCATCTATGCGGGGTATTTCCCGGCCGGGCTGAGCTACGACCGGATCTTCGCCGAACTCCCGAACGTTCCGTTCAAGGACGAGGTGTGGCCGAAGTTCCTCCGAGACAACGCCCGCAAGGTGCTCAAGCTCGACTGAGCTCGGACCAATCTCGCGGTTACACGCACGAGCGGCGCCCATGGGCGCCGCTCGTTTCATTCTTCGTTGCCACACCCGGGCGTCGCACCCGGGTGACGTTCTAGGCCTTGAGGATGTCCTTCCACGGCAGATCCTTATCGGGCTGCGAATCACGGGGAAGCCCGAGGCCCCCTTCGGCGATCATGTTGCGATGCACCTCGTTGGTGCCGCCACCGATGCGGGAGGCGAACTGCGAGAGCACGGCGTTCTGCCAGAATCCGGAGTCCGGTGCGTCGGCCCGATCGAGCATGCCGGAGGCACCTTCGATCTCAAGGGCCAGAGTGGTCTTGATCTCAGCCGACTGGGTCATGAAGTTCTTCATGACTGACGGATGTGGCGGACGACCGGTTCCATGCATGATGAAGGTCTGCATCCGGAGGCCCATGAGCGACAACATGCGCTCTCTTGCGTAGATGTCGGCGAGTCCCTGACGAACAACCGGATCATCCGTACGACCGAATCGGCGAGCGGTTTCGAGCAATGTGCTGAATCCAGCGACACCGCCGCCGCCTCCACCGATCAGCCCTGCCTCGCTGGTGAGAACCGTGCGGGTGACCGGCCATCCGTTGTCGATCTCCCCGATGACGTTCTCGACAGGAACGGCGACGTCGTTGAAGAACACCTCGTTGAAATGCGACTGACCATTCGCCTGCCGCAGTGGCCGAACCTCGATCCCGGGCGAGTGCATGTCGACAATGAAGAACGTGATCCCTCGGTGCTTGGGGGCATCGGGATTCGATCGGGTGATCAGGATGCCGTAATCGGCATGCTGGGCCTCGGAGTTCCAGACCTTCTGACCATTGATGATGAACTGATCGCCATCGCGAACCGCTCGGGTCCCGAGGGCAGCCAGATCAGAGCCGGCGCCGGGCTCGCTGAACAGTTGGCACCACAGCTCATCGCCACGCAGGAGCGGCTTGAGGTAGCGCTCCTGCTGGGCGGCATTGCCATGACGCATGATCGGCGGGCCGACCAGCGAAAGCGCGGCATTCAGGAAACCGGCGGTGACGTCATAGGCCGCGACCTCTTGACCGAAGATGATGGAATCGGAGGCGGTGCCTCCCCGCCCGCCGAACTCCTTCGGCCAGGTGATGCCCGCCCAACCGTTGTCATACAGGGTGCGCTGCCACTGCTGACATCTGGCCATATAGGCCTCGGCCGCCTCGTGGCTGTCGTCGACCGGACCCCGGGACCAGTCGGCATCCGTGCCCGTCTTCAATGACGCATTGGCGTCGAGGAAGGCACGGATCTCCGTGCGCAGGGCGGTCTCTTCCGGCGATTCGTCAAAGTTCACAGTTTCGGACTCTAGATGCCTCCTGCGGGTGTTCCGTAACCGGCGGCGGTGGCTCTTGGTCCGCTCCGGGAATCATCCGGACAAGGCCGGGGATGGCTCGGGCTGAGGCCGAAACCAGCACGGAGCGCCGGCGAGCCGACGACATAGTCTGCCGAGGTGCCCGCGTTCCCCATCCTTCGCCGAGAAAGACTCTCCATCGCTGCGGGCGTCGCTGTGCTCATCTGCGTCGCTCTCTCGCTCGGCTCCTGCGGAGCAGCAGGTTCGGGATCGAATTCGTCGACAACCGAGAGCACCGAGGTCACTGAGGTCACCACCGCCGACGTCACGACGGTCGATCCGCTTGCCCCGAGCCGATTCACCGATCCGACCCAACCGGTTCCAGTGAACCTCAGTGGTCGATTCGAACTGCTCCTGCCCGCCGACCCCACCCGGGGTTGGCGCTGGGTGCTCGAACCGGTGGACACAGCGGTCGTTGTGCCACTTTCGAGCGAATTCCTCGACGATCCGAACCTGCTGTCCTCGACATCATCGACGACCAGCAGTACGAGCAGCACGACCGAACCGACGGTGACGTGGGTACCCACGACGACCACAACGATCGATCCCGACTCCCCGGAGGTCGCTCCACTGGTCCAGGTGATCTCGTTTGCCGCCCGATCGGTCGCCACCACCGAGATCCGCCTCCGCTACGAGCGAATCGGCGGTTCCGATCGTTCCCCTCGGGCCACCACCTTCACTGTTGTGGTGCGCCCAATTCCTTCCTGAGTCAGTCGCCGACCCCACCGTTGGATCGTTCGATCCTGAGGCGTTCGAGATCCTCGGAAAGTTCGAATCCTGGCGCAACACCGTCGTTGAAGCCGAGTGGGGTCATGACAAGATCGATCGCAACCCAGATCGTGCGGGAGAACGGGAAGAACAACACCGGGACCACAAGCGCGCTCACGCCCGTGAGGATCCCGATAGCCACAATCGGTGGGTCGGGCCAGGTAACACCCACACCAACGGCGAGGATCAGGATGACGACGGCCTGAACGAGACATACGTTGAGGAACCAGGAGCCGAGCCACTGCCCGGGTTCACGCCGGAAGTTGAGTCCGCAGCCAGGACAGGAGTCGGTCATCACCACCCAGCGGCGGAAAAGGTGCCCATGCGCGCAGAGCGGACAGAGACGCATTGCGCCACGGCGCAGAAGTTTTGAGGCCGGAACGCTCACGGAACAAGTGTGGTCCGACTCCGCCCCGCCGACTCCCCTCGGAGGGCCGATATCCTCGGAGGGGTGAGCGCGGCCACCCGGATCGAGGAACTGCAGGCGATGTTCCTGGTGTTGGCCGATCAGGATCTTGCCGGCTATTGCCCGATCTATGAGCGCATCGCCCGATCCATCGCTGAGGACGACGAGATCCTCTCGCTGATCACCGAGCATCGACCGGGTTCCACCAGGACCGCCGTGCTCGCGCTCGGCGCCACCCACGACCTTGTGCTCCGCGATCCCGACAGCGAACTCGCTGCCATCTATCGAGGCGAGAACAATGATGACCCGTGGCCGTTGTTCCGGGCTCTCATCATTGACAACGCCCCGGCCATCGCAGCCACGATGCGCACTCGCACAACCCAGACCAACGAGGTCGGTCGCAGCGCGAACCTGCTCGCTGTCTACGCATCGATCTCACGCCGTCTCACGCGGCACGGAGATGACCGCCCGCTCGCGATCATCGAGATCGGACCAAGTGCAGGACTCAACCTGCTCGCCGATCGATTCCATGTGGAGTACTTCGCTGGCGACACCGTCATCGGCTCTGGCGGCGACCCGGCCTCGCGCGTGCAGCTTCGATGTGAACTGCGCGGCACGACATCGTTCCCGGGCCTCGCCGGAATGCACCCCATCGCCGACCGCTCCGGGCTCGACCCGGCTCCCATTGACATCACCGACCCCGACGACGCCCGTTGGTTGCGGGCTTGTGTGTGGCCGGGGGTTCCTGATCGACCCGAACGCCTCGCCGCTGCGATCGAAATCGCCCGTCACGACCCACCCGTGCTGCATCACGGTGACGCCGTGCAAGACCTCGGCGCGCTGCTGGATTCGATTCCGGACCACGTTTTCCCGATCGTGACCTCGACCTGGGTGCTCGCGTATCTGAGCCGTGACGCCCGCCTTCAGGTCTGCGAAATCATCGACAGGTTCGGCGAGGGCCGCGACATCGCATTCGTCACCGGCGAAGCGCCGAGTTCCGCTCCGTGGGTGCCGGAGCTTTCGACCGACCAACTCGCACTCGGCACCGACGACGGCACCCCGACCGTGTTCGGTCTCCGAATGTGGCTCGACGGTCGATGCCACACTTCGGCTGCCGCCCTGTGCCACCCTCACGGTCGCTGGATGGCATGGTTCGACAACGATTCCGAAATGGAGCAGCGACATGGCTGATTGGGTGCTCAAACGAACAGCGGCGCGAGTTGTCGTTCTCGACCAATACGGCCACACCCTGCTGCTGCGGGCCAAGGACCCCGCCGATTCTTCGAAGGGCCACTGGTGGGAGATCCCCGGTGGGGGTATCGAGCATGGCGAAACCAGTGCCGAAGCAGCACGGCGCGAACTGTTCGAGGAGACCGGCATCGTCGATGCCGAGATCGGACCGTGTGTTTGGACCCAGCATTCCAAGTTCACGTTCGCCGGATGGAAATTCGATCAGCACGAGCACGTGCACGTTGCGTGGACCGACCGCATCGATCTCGACACGATTAAACCCGGTGGTCTCGAGATGTTCGAAGCGATGGCATTCGGCGGCCACAACTGGTGGCAGATCGACGACCTTCTCGCATCAGAGGATGCAGTCCTGCCCCGTCGGCTGCGTGAATTCCTCCCCGACCTCGTGGCCGGTCGGCTTCCCGGCACGCCGCTCGACATCACCCATATCGACCCGTCGATCGACTTCTGAGCGCGAATCCGTTGACCACCGCGAATAGCGAGTCCACCTCTCAGCCAGAACCGTTCGATATCGGTGGACACAAGGTGGTCGCGTTCCTACGTGGTTGTCGCAAGCACTGTGCGGTGTGCAACCAAGGCCACCTGTTCACCCGGTGGTTCACGTTCAAGCAGCGATGTCCGCAATGTGATCTCAGATTCGAACGGATCGAGGGTCACTGGACCGGCGACCTCGGGATCAACACCATCGTGAGCTTCGGCACACTGCTCATCGCCTTGATCGTCGGCTTCCTCCTGAGTTGGCCCGATCCGCCCGGCATCACCCTGTTCATCGTGGCCATCTCTATTGCCGGATTCGTACCGCTGGTGTTCTTTCCGTTCTCCAAGACCATCTGGCTCGCAATCGATCTCATCTTCCGGCCACTTGAGCCCGGGGAGGTCGCCCGCGGATACGGCCCCCAACGGGGCGAGAGCGCAGAACGACCCGTAACCTGAGTCCCTCATGACTCTTCTGGATCGCGATCGCCAAGACACCGGAGCCGCACCGACCCGCGTCGTCGACGTGCTCGTTGTCGGTGCCGGACCCGCTGGAATCGCCGCTGCCATCACTGCTCATCGCGCTGGTCACAGCGTGCTGGTGGTGGATCGGGCCACGTTCCCCCGGGACAAGATCTGCGGCGACGGACTCACCACCGCGGCATTGCGCGAGCTCGATGCCCTTGGACTCGATCCGACCACCGTGCCCTCATGGATCGATGTCGATGAGGCACTGGTGCGCTCCCCCAGCGGGCGCGAAGTCGTGTTCCCGTTCCCCGATGGAGCCGGGCTCTACGGAGCAGTGTGCCGCCGTCGTGATCTCGACCTCGCCCTCGTCCAGCACGCTCGCTCCCTCGGCATCGAGATCATCGAAGGTGTCGCCTTCACCAGTCTCACCGAGACCCCCGACCACAACCTGGTGGCAGTCGAGGGCGTCGGAACCGTACAGAGCGATTGGGTCATCGCCGCCGACGGCATGTGGTCGGCGGTACGCAAAGCAGTCGGTGCGGCACAGCCCGGGTACCGCGGCGAGTGGCACGCATTCCGGCAGTACTTCCACTCGGTGTCACCGCAGGCCGCTTCGCAACTGGTCGTGTGGTTCGAACCCGATCTGCTGCCGGGCTACGCATGGTCGTTCCCACTCGGTGACGGCTCGGCGAATGTCGGCTTTGGCATCCTGCGCGGTGGGTCGTACTCGGTACCCGCAATGGCTGCGGTGTGGCGAGATCTGCTGCAGCGTCCCCATGTGCGAGCGTTCCTCGGTCCGGACGCCGAGGCCGAGGGGCCTCATCGGGCGTGGCCGATCCCGGCAAGGGTCGATGCAATCACGCTCACCCATCACCGCACGCTGTTCGTCGGCGATGCGGCCGCCGCCACCGACCCCATGACCGGCGAGGGCATCGGACAAGCGCTGGCCACTGGTCGCTGGGCCGCCGAGGCAATCGCGTTGAACCCGGAGAATCCGATTCGGGTCTGCGGGGAATACGAGCACGTCGTGCACGACGAGTTGGCCGTGGACCATCGGTTCGCGGAACAACTCACATCGATCCTTCGCCGCCCTTGGGGAGCACGCGGTGCCGTGCGCGTGGCCGGCCTAACCGCCTGGACCCGTCGAAACTTCGCTCGGTGGTTGTTCGAGGATTACCCGCGGGCGCTCATCCTCACACCCCGGCGATGGAAACGGCGCATGTTCACCGGTGCGGGCGCCTACCGTGGGCGTCGTGAAAACACGACTGACTGACATCCTCGAGGTTGAGCATCCCGTGATGCTCGCCGGAATGGGCGGCGTGAGCTACAGCGCTCTCGTCGCCGCCGTGAGTGAGGCCGGTGGCTTCGGCTGCATGGGCGCCTCCACGATGAGCATGGAACGCATGGAAGCCGAGATGGCTGCCGTGCGGGCCGCCACAAGCAAACCCTTCGGCGTCGATCTGCTCACCGCCATGCCCGGCGATATGCCGGCGCAGGTGCAATCGATCATTGACCACGGAGGTCGAGTGTTCGTGGCCGGTCTCGGCGTGCCGCGAGACGTCGTCAATCTGTGCCATGACAACAACGTGCTCGTGGCCAGCATGTGCGGCAAGGTCCGCCATGCCGTCGCTGCGGTGGCCGCTGGCTGCGATCTCGTCATCGCCCAGGGCACTGAAGCAGGCGGCCACACCGGCACCGTGGCCACCATGGCACTCGTGCCCCAGATCGTCGATGTAGTCGAGGGCAAGGTGCCCGTCGTGGCCGCCGGCGGCCTGTTCGATGGTCGTGGCCTCGCCGCTGCGCTCACGCTCGGCGCCGATGGCATCTGGGTCGGCACCCGCTTCATCGCCACTCCTGAGGCCTACGGCACGCCCGGCTACAAGGATCGCCTGTTGTCGATGGCTGAGGACGACACCGTCATCACCAAGGGCTTCACAGGAAAGACCTGTCGTGTAGCGCGCAACGACTACACCCAGTACTGGGACGAGCACCTCGACGAGATCCAGCCCTTCCCCGCGCAGTTCGTTCGCTCCATGAACGATGGCGCCAACCATCTCGGTGCCGGACCGGACACCGAGGTCGATGCTGCTCGCGAGTTCTGGCCCGCTGGTCAGGGCGTGGGCGCGATCGACGAGCTCGTTCCCGCAGGTGAGCTCGTCCGCCGATTCATGGCTGAGGCCGAAGCGGTGCTCGACCGGGTCAGCTCATTGCGCTGACCATGCTGCGTGGAGGCTGACCCGTCCGCCGACGGGTCAGCCGATGCACCACGAGTTCAGCTGGTCCAGTCCTTGAGCTTCTCAAGGGTCTCGATCGGGCTGCCACCCACCGGCACGATGTTGAGCACGCTGATACCGGATTCGGCGAAGGCCGCGATGCGCTCCTTGACCCATCCCTCGGGACCACACAGATTGGTGAGTTTGAGGAACTCAGCCGGCACCGCAGCGGCAGCTTCGTCCTTCTTTCCTTCGAGATAGAGATCCTGGATGAGCTTGGCCTCGGCCTCGTAGCCGTACCGGCACATGAGGTCGTTGTAGAAGTTGCGGCCACGGGCACCCATGCCACCGACGTACAGCGCCACCATCGGACGGGCGTACTCAGCGTAACGAGCGGCATCCGCACCGATGGCCACGAGGCCGCCGGCGGTGATTTCGAGGGGGCCGAGATCGGCGGAACGCTTTGCGGCACCAGCTGCGAGATCGGCACCCCACACGTCGGATGCGCGCTCGGGCATGTAGAGGATGGGCATCCAGCCATCGGCGACCTCAGCGGTCAGCTCGACGTTCTTGGGACCCAGCGACGCGATCCAGACCGGGATGTTCGGACGCAGCGGCTTGGCGATGATCTTGAGCGGCTTGCCGAGTCCGGTGCCCTGATCGGCGGGCAACGGGAGGGTGTAGTACTTGCCCTCGTAGGTGACCGGCTCGCGCAGCCAGACCTTGCGGCAGATCTCGATCATTTCGCGGGTGCGGCCCAGCGGGGCGTCGTACTTCACGCCATGGAAACCCTCGATGACCTGCGGACCAGAAGCGCCCAGGCCAAGGATGAAACGACCGTCGGTGAGCGAATCCATCGAGGCCGCAGTCATCGCCATGAGCGTGGGCGTGCGGGTGAAGATGGGCAGGATCCCCGCACCGATGGTGATGGTCTCCGTGCAGGCTGCAAGAAAACCCATGAAGGTGGGAGCATCGAAGCCATAGGCCTCGGCGACCCAAGCAATGTCGAGGCCAGCCTTCTCGAAGTCCTTGACCTTCTGCGCGGACTCCTTGAAGCCCCCCGCGTAATCGATCTGCATTCCGAGTTTCATGGTGTTCCGTCCGTTCCTGTACGAGTGATGGAGATCAGTGACCGACGGGACCGTCGGCCAGATTGGCAAGGGCCTCGGCCCGCATGGCTTCACGCTGAGCGGCACGGGAGGCCTGGAGTTCGGTCTCCTGAGCAGCCTTCTGCTCGGCGAGCCAACTCTTGCGATCGCGCAACTGCGCGGCATCAAGATTGGCAAGCTCGCCACCGTTTTCGAAGGCCACGTGATAGCGGATCCAGGTGACGCCCGAAACGATCCAGATCTTCCCGGGGGTTCCGGCCGGTACGCCCGGGAGGTCAACTGCAGCGACAACCTTCTGGCGACGCTTGAAGACCTTGGTGGTACTGATCGTGGCTCTCATGAGTTGCGATGCTACCCAACGGTAACCTCGCCCGTGGATTCCTCGTCCGGACGACGAGGGCCCCGGTCAGATTCGGTCGCCATACCCCTGCGATGGCTACGCTTCGCCGGTTCCATCACTCTCATCCCGGCGCAGAAGTGCGCGAGGAGGCCCCCCATGACTGACATTGGATTCGACGGCAAGGTTGCCATCATCACCGGAGCCGGCGGCGGCTTGGGCCGTGAGCATGCGCTCGAACTCGCCCGACGCGGCGCCCGCCTCGTGATCAATGATCTCGGTGGCTCCGTCGGTGGCGAGGGCGGCGACGCCGGACCGGCCCAGCGTGTCGCCCAGGAGATCATCGACCTCGGTGGCGAAGCTGTTGCCGACACCAATTCGGTGGCCACCGCCGAGGGCGGCAAGGCCGTGGTGCAGACCGCCGTCGACGCGTTCGGCACTGTCGACATCGTTGTGAACAACGCAGGCATCCTCCGTGACAAGTCGTTCCACAACCTCACCCCCGAGATGATCGAGGCCGTCATCGACGTGCACCTTCTCGGTGCCTTCTATGTCACCCAGCCGGCGTACCTGATCATGAAGGAGAAGGGTTACGGACGCATCGTGTCCACCTCATCGAACTCGGGTGTGCTCGGCAACTTCGGTCAGGCCAACTACGGCGCCGCCAAGATGGGCCTCGTCGGATTCACCCGTGTCATCGCAATCGAGGGTCGTAAGAACGGCATCAAGGCCAACGCCATTGCTCCGGTGGCTCTCACCCGCATGACCGAGGAGATGTTCGGATCCGTCGGCGAGTCGCTCGACCCGAAACTCGTCAGCCCGCTCGTTGCCTACTTGGCATCTGAGGCCTGCGATGTCAGCGGCGAGGTTTACTCGGCCGCCGGAGGCATCATCTCGCGCTTCTTCATCGGTCTGACCCCGGGTTACTACAACCCCAACCTCACGGCTGAGGACATCGCCACGAACTGGGACATCATCCGCGACGAAGAGGGCTACATCGTGCCCGATGACTCCAGCGGCGAGATCTCCAAGATCGTCAAGACCGTCCTGGGTGGCGGCGAGAACTGATCGAAATCGCTCAGGCCTCGGTCCCGACATCGGGATCGAGGCCGTGCGAAGCCATCACGGGGGCACCATGGTGGGCCAGCATGCGCCACCTGTTTTCATGACGCTCGAAGATATTGAGCGCGGCGATTGTCGCGCTGCCATCATCGGCGAGCAGGTTTTCGACACATGTCACCCACGCGAGGTCCCCTGCGACGACGACCTCGGCCTCGGTCACGATGAACTGCAACTGCTGCGGGCCGTTGAACATCCCCGCCCACGATGACGCGACTGCGGCCCAGCCGCGCAGCGCCGTCCAGCCGGGATGTACACAGGACACCCGATCATCATGGGCCCAGAGGTCGGACATGCGATCCAGGTCCCTGCTTTCGAAGGCCTCATAGAACTCGCGATTCGCGTCGAGCACCTCGTAGCGAGTCGGTTCGTAACTGGGAAGACGGTCATCGTGCGACATCGACCGCACCGTAGCGCCATGATTGAGCCATGCGAGTCCGCTCCAGTAACCGCGTCAACCTCAAGGTCCACGAACTCGGCGGCGACGGACCCCCACTGCTGTTCGCCCACGCAACCGGCTTCCACGGGCGGGTGTGGGAACCGTTGGCTGCGTATCTCCCGCAGTTCTCGAAGTGGTCGCTCGATATGCGGGCCCACGGCGATTCCACCGAACCCATCGATCGCCCGCTCGAGTGGGAGGGATTCGCCGATGATGTGCTCGCTGTTGTCGATGCACTCGGCCTCGAACACCCCTATGGCGTCGGGCATTCGAAGGGCGGCGCGGCGCTTCTGCTCGCCGAGCAGCGCCGACCAGGAACCTTCCGGGCGCTGTACCTCTACGAACCGGTGGTGATGCCCCCCGAGTATGCACTCGGACATAACCCCGACAATCCGCTGTCCAACGGGGCGCGTCGGCGGCGGGACACCTTCGCCAGCGTCGAGGAAGCAATCACCAACTACGCCGCAAAACTTCCGTTCTCCACGCTGCACCCCGATGCATTGCGGGCCTACGTCGAGCATGGGTTCGCACCGACCGACGAAGGTCTCGTCACGTTGAAATGCCGTCCGGAGAACGAAGCTGATGTGTACGCCCACGGTTCGGCTCATCAGGCCTTCCTCGAACTCGGATCTGTGCGCTGTCCGGTCACTATCGCCCTCGGTATCGAGGAGACGGTGCCGGCGGTGTTCGGACGAGCGATCGCCGAGAACCTCGCCGATGCCGTCGTTGAGTCCATCCCCTCCCTCGCCCACTTCGGGCCCCTCGAGGATCCCGAGTTCGTGGCCCGATCCATCGCGACGGCGTTCGCGTAGCAGCACGCAGACCCCGGAGATCCGCTGCGCCTGTCGCAACCTCCACGTAGCGTTGCCCTATGGCTCTCCCGCTCCCGTCCTCACTGTCGCCGTCAAAGATCTCCTCGTTCACCGATTGCCCCTTGGCGTTCAGGTTCGAAGCCATCGAGCGCATGCCCTCCAAGCCCACAGTGCCCACCGTGAAGGGCACGCTCGTCCACTCGGCACTCGAACGGCTGATGACACTCGACGCGGCGTCTCGCGACCGCTCAGCTGCGAAGGAATGCCTCGCTGCGGCCAGCGCTGAATTACCCGCCGATCCCGAGTGGATCGAGCTCGCGCTACCTGCCGATGAACACGCCCAGTTCTTCGCCGATGCCGAACGACTTGTCGACGCATACTTCAACGTCGAAGATCCCACGAACGTGGAACCCACCGGCCTCGAACTGCACCTCGAGTACACCGATCCCGCAAGCGGCATGTTGTTGCGGGGCATCATCGATCGCCTCGAGACCGAGTCCGACGGTGGTCTGGTGGTCACCGATTACAAGACCGGCAAGTCGCCCAATCCGAAATACGCGCAGGCCCGGATGGTCGGCGTTCATGTGTACTCCTATCTCGTCGAGAAGAACTACGGCCATCGCCCCAAGCGAGTGCAGTTGCTCTACCTCGGCGATCAGAAGGTCGTGGCCGATCTCCCCACCGACCAGTCCACCCGGGGCATCGAGCGCAAGGTCGGCGCAATCTGGGACGCCATCACCACGGCGTGTGAACGCGAGAACTTCCAGGCTCGGGTCTCGCCGCTGTGCAAATGGTGCGACTACCGCGAGTTCTGCCCCGAGCAAGGCGGGTCGATCGAACTGGGCGTCAAGACCGCTGCGAAATTGCGGGCCTCACGGGCGGACTGAGCCCGGCCCGTGCTCCACCCGACCACCCTCCCCGTGCTCCACCCGACCACCCTCCCCTAGAGTCCCTTGCCGTGACTCCCCCCGAGACTGAAGCGCCGCTCGACCAACCGGTCGTCAACCACTCCGCCGTCGATCGCTTCGACGCAGTGGTCGACGGATGGTTCGATCGCCTCCGGGGCACCGAACCCGCCGACCGGGTCCTCTACGCATTGACCGAACTCGGCGACTTCGGACTCATCTGGGTACTGCTGGCGTTCGTACGCGGGCTGCGATCCGAAGAGGACGAACGAGCAGCATGGCGATTCGCCGCGGCACTGGCCGCCGAGTCCGTGCTCATCAACGGAATCATCAAGACCCAATTCAAGCGTGAACGGCCGGTCGTGCAGGAACCGCGTCCGCACAAGATGCGCATCCCGCTCACCACCAGTTTCCCGAGCGGTCATTCCAGCACGGCGATGGTCGCCGGGATTCTCCTCAGCCAACGCTCGAGCAAGCCCACCAAGGTCGCACTGTTCGGCCTCGGCGGACTCGTGGCGGTCAGTCGGATCCATGTACGCATCCACCATGCCTCTGACGTCGTCGGCGGCGTAGCTGTGGGCCTTACCCTCGGCGCCGTGGCCCGCAAGCTCTGGCCGCTCTACCGCAATCGCTGAACACACCCCACTGCGGCACCGGAACAATTCCGCTCTCTGACAGGTTGACCACACCATGACTCTTCACTTCGGCATCACCTGGGATTACCGCTGCCCGTTCGCCCGAATCGTGCATAAGCACATCGTCGACGGGTTGCTCGACGGAGCCGATTGGAAGGTCGACTTCGTGCCGTTCTCGCTGGGGCAGGTTCACGTCGAGGAGGGCGAGGCCCCCATCTGGGAACGCCCCCAGGACGACACCGGTATTCTCGCTCTTCAGGCTGCCGTCGTGGTGCGTGACACCATGCCCGATCAGTTCCCCGTGGTGCACCGCGCACTGTTCGAAGCCCGCCACGCCGAAGGCGCCCAACTACGTGATGAGCCCGTGCTCCGGGCGCTGCTCGAGGCAAACGGGATCGATCCCGATCCGGTGTTCGCCGAGGTCGCCTCCGGACGACCACTGGAAATCATCCGTGACGAACACACAAGAGTGGCTACCGACCTCGACGTCTGGGGTGTTCCCACATTCATGGCTTCTGGCCGGGCGGCGTTCGTGCGTCTCATGGATCTTCCCGCCGACGGTACCGATGCCCGGCAATCGATCGAGCGGATCGTTGACATGGTCACCAACTGGTCGGCACTCAACGAGTTCAAGCACACAAGCCTCGACCGCTGAGCTGCAGCAGCTGCCAACTCGGCGTGTCGCCGGACGTGACCATCGACAGGCCGGATTATCGACGGACCGGATCACCGGGGACCCGAAACGACAAGAGGTTCCGTGTCCCCGGACGTGACGAGGGCGCGGCGCTTAGCCGCGCCCTCGATCGGACTTCAGGTTGCGAGCCAAGCCCGCTCAGAATCAGTTCGAGGTCAGAACCGAGGAGTCGTGCTTGAGGATGGTTCGCACATCGAGCAGGAGGTCAGCGACCTCGCTGGTACTCACGAGCTCCCGGTTGAGCATCTCCCCGAGGGCACCGTCGATGATGGACAGCGCCTCAGCGATGGTTGCATCGAGCTCTTGAGTGTCGGTCATTGTGTCTCCTGTCGTGGCCTGAGCCGCTCGCAGACGATGGGTAGGAACTTCTGAACGCATCGTAGGGCCAATGGTGTGACAAGCGTGTTTCAGAGAGGTCATTTCTTTCGCGAATTCTCGGTGGTCGCTGAACGCTTTCCGAGGACAGGTCGCGCTCTGGCACAGTGATTCCCGCCGATCGGTCCGCCGCCGCTGTCACTCACCGGTTGTAGCGTCGGCGCCCATGAGCGACACCAAGTCATCCATGAGCGACGGCAAGTCATCGACGACCCCTATCGGCGTCACTTTCGCCAGCTTCTCCGCACTCGGTCCTCAGGCGGGTCTGCGCGCAGCGGCTCGAGCCGTCGAACTCGGATACTCATCGTTCTGGGTCGCCGAAACCGTCGGCATGGAGGCCTTCGCAACTCTGGCCGCGATCGGGGCGGCGCAGCCTTCGCTCTCACTCGGCACCGGCGTTCTGGCCCTCCAGTTGCGCACGCCGGCAGTCACGGCCATGGGCGCCGCCACACTTCAAGCGCTTCACCCCGACCGCGACATCCTTCTCGGTTTCGGTATCTCCTCTCCCGCAGTTGTGTCGCGTTGGCACGGCGCCGAGTACACCGACCGGCCGTTGGCCCAGACCCGTGAATACCTCACACTTCTTCGTGAATGTCTCAGCGGCGAGAAGGTCACCTTTCAGGGCGACTATTACCAGGTCAAAGGGTTCCGCCTCGGGGTCGATCCCGGCGAACGGCGTCCTCAGATCATCTTGGCGGCGCTGAACCCCCGAATGCTCGAACTCGCCGGCGAACTCGCCGATGGCGTCCTGCTGAATTACCTCCCAGCCTCACATATCGGCTGGTCGGTCGAGCAGGTCCGAAAGGGTGGCGACGCCACGGTCTACGCCTATGTGCACGTCGGCGTCACCGAACGCGAACCCAACCTCGACCGTGGTCGCCGCGACATCTTCTCCTACGCCGTCGTCGACTCCTATGCGAACAACTTCATCCGGGCCGGATTCGCCGATGAGGTCGCCGAGATCCGTGAGCGTCATGCCGCCGGCGATCGCGATGGTGCCGTCGCCGCAGTCTCCGACCGCATGGTCGATGCCATCGATGTCCTCGGCGATGCCGACCATGTGCGAGCCACCGTTCGGGCCTACATCGATGCCGGAGTCGAGGTTCCGGTCATCATGCCAATGCCATGGGGAGCCGACCGCCAACAGGTCATCGACGACACCATGCAAGCTGCAGCTGCAGCACTCTGAGATGCCACCAGCGCGTCGACCCCTCTCCAAGCCAACCCCGACCGAACCGTTGCCCGTCGGGCTCACCGATACTGCCCTCTCCGAGCTCGGCGTGAGCGTCGGCGACGCGGTTCGTTTCCGTCGCCGTGACACCGAGCGTTGGAAGGAAGCCACCGTTGCCAAGCGGGAGACTGACGGCAGCATCAGCGTTCGCGACTCACGAGGCGGCCTGCGCGCCCTTCCCATCGATTCCATCGAGGTGCGCACCGTTGGTCCTCGGGGCGGCATTGTCTGGGAGCCGCTTTCTGAGCGCGCCAGTCGTACCGAACAGATGCGACTGATCTGAGTCGGAGCGAACTACCGGGGCACCAGTTCCAGCGAGGCGGTGCGAACATCGACACCGGCCATGCCGAGCACGGCGAGCGCCGGCGTCGTCACACCGTTGTCGACGTAGCGCTGGATATGGGCCCGGCACTGTTCCGGGGATCCATGCACAATGAGCGCGTCGACGACCTCATCGGGGATGAGTTCGAGCGCCTTCGCCCGGTCGCCCGCGGCCCACGCATCCCACATTCCCTGCAGTTGCGGACCACGCCCGAGCCATTCATGGAACGCCCGATACACAGGCACATTGAGATACGCGGCGATCGCGAATCGACCCTGGGCCCGCACGGTTTCAGCGTCCTCGGAGGGCACCACGAAGATTCGGGCCACGATCTCCTTGTCGTCGCCATGGGCTTGAACGATGGGAGCAACACGGGCGACATCGTCGGCTGACAGCCAGTTGATGATCGCTCCATCGCCCTCCCGACCGGCAAGGTTGAGCATCCCTTCACGCAGAGCAGCGACAAGGATCGGCACCGGCTCCGAGGGAACTGCTGTGAGCCGGAACCCACGGATCGAAAAGGTGTCGTAGGTCTCGGTGACCTTTTCGCCGGTGAGCGCGGCGCGCACGAAGCGCAGGGTGTCACGCATGCGCTTGTAGGGCTCATCAAAGGCGATGCCGTTCCAGCGCGAAACGATCACATCGGAGGAGGTGCCCAGACCGAGCACGAAGCGTCCCGGTGCCGCCGAAGCCAGCGATGCTGCACTTTGGGCGATGAGTGCCGGGCCGCGGGTGAAGGCCGGAACGATTGCGGTGCCGAGGCGGAGCGAGGGCGCCCATTGCGAGGTGAGCGCCAGAGGCGTGAACGCGTCGGTGCCGTCGGTCTCGGCGGACCATGCGTCGGTGTACCCCGCCGCGGCGAGGTCTTCGATCCATGACCGCTGCTCGTGCAATGGCACGCGATCAAGGGGGATGGTGATGCCATAACCGCGGTATGCGTTCATCGGTTGCCCTTCCAGGGTCGGATCATGACGGACTGGCTGGCGGTGCCCATGAGGGTGCCGTCCTGCGCCCAGAGATAGAGGTGCCCGTGGCCGAAACCACGGGAGACCGCTTCGATACGGACATCAAGCAGCACCCATTCGGACTGCACGATGTTGATGATGCGGATGGTGTTGTCAAGACTGTTCGAATTGATCTCGGTGGTGACTGCCTGACCCAGACCCATCGGCACGAAGTCGCCGAGCACAGCGAGCGAGGCCGCCGAGACCTCGAGCAGTTCGGGCATGCGTGTCCAGAACGCAGTGCGACCGGAGCCGGGATCCTCGATGGCAATGCGTTGTTCGAGACGACTCGAAATGGTTGCTCCGGGATCGAAACGCAGTTCCCGACGGGGACAGTCCTCAGGCAGAGGAACCACTGGTGCGGTGATCCACTGCCCCTCCTCGGCCATGTCCCGGCTGCCCAGCGAGGCGTTCACCGAGAAGATCGGGGTATCGCCGACCTGACCGGTCACACGAGCCTGGGTAGTGGTGCGACCCTCGGCGAGGATGTGCACATCGAGGTCGACCACTGAAGGCGGCTTCGTAAAGTTGAGGTACTGGGCGCAGGCCCACACCACGGGCCGCCCGGTGGTCTGTTCGAGTACATCGATGGCAGCACCCAGACCACAACCACCGAACAGCGTGCCCAGGCCACTGCAGATGCCATCAGTGACCGGCAGATACCAGCGCATGGGGTTGTGTGTGGGCCTGATGCCCAGCCATTGACGAGAATCCACCCAGTGATCGTAAACCCCAACGGGGAACGGCCCGATCCCCGCAGTTCAGTGGCTGTCACACCCGGTCGGCACACTTGGCCCATGGAGACACAACTGCAACTGGTCGACCATCACGACACCACCCCGGTCGAGCCCCCGAAAACGGGAACCACCGCCGCAACCCCCGGCACTGCCGACACAGCTCCGGGCACGTCAGCGTCCGGCACTTCAGCAGTCGGGAGCAGACCTGACTGGCGCATCGACGATGCCTCGAAGGCCCGCGGGCGCGCGGGCATCGCTCTGGCACGGGCGGCACTGGCCCAAGCCCGTCTGGCCCGACCCATCTCGAGCGACCAACGGGTCGACCACACCACTGCGGCCTGACCGGTCCACGGTTACTGGGTGCGCAGGCACCCGCCGCGCCTACGATAGGAACATGCGTGATGTCGTGATTGTTGATGCCGTTCGCACCCCAGTGGGGCGCCGGAACGGGGGCCTGTCCACCATGCACTCTGCCGATCTCCTCGGCGAGTCCTTCACCGCTCTGTTCGAGCGCACTGGCGTCGACCCTGCTGTGGTCGGCCAGGTTGTCGGCGGATGTGTGAGCCAGATCGGGCAGCAGGCGTTCAATGTCGCCCGCACTGCATGGCTCAGCGCCGGACTCCCGCTCGAGGTTGCTGCGAGCACCGTCGATGCTCAGTGCGGATCCAGCCAACAGGCCGCCGATATCGCCTACGCCCTCGTGGCTTCCGGCGTGGTTGATGTAGCTGTCGCCGGTGGCGTTGAGGTCATGAGCAAGGTTCCGATCGGCTCCAACGTCGCCCGACCACTCGATCTCGGGGTGCCGGTGCCGAAGACCTACTTCGCCCAGTACGAATACACGAGCCAGTTCGAAGGTGCCGAGCGGATCGCCAAGAAGTGGGGAATCACCCGGGCCGACACCGACGCTTTCGGTCTGCGTTCGCAGGAACTGGCAGCTCAAGCGTGGGCTGAGGATCGTTTCGCCACGCAGCTGGTCGAGGTCGATGCACCAAATCTCGGTGAGGACGGCAAGCCCGATGGCACCACCCACCATGTGGCACGCGACGAGGGCCTGCGCGACACCACCCTCGAAACCCTGGCCGGCCTCAAGTCCGTCGTCGGTGAGGATGGCGTGCACACTGCTGGGTCCTCTTCCCAGATCTCTGATGGGTCCTCCGCTGTGCTCATGATGACCGCCGAGCGCGCTGCCGAGCTGGGCCTCACCCCCATTGCCCGTATCGTCGACACCTGCCTCGTGGGTGTCGATCCCGTACTCATGCTCACTGGTCCGATCGACGCCACCCGCACGCTGCTCGAGCGCAATGACCTCACCCTTGATGACATTGACCTGTTTGAGATCAATGAGGCATTTGCCTCGGTGGTGTTGGCCTGGCAGCGCGAGCTCAACGGCGACATCGACAAGGTGAACCCCAACGGCGGCGCCATTGCCCTCGGCCACCCATTGGGCGGCACCGGAACCGTGTTGCTCACCAAGGCGGTACACGAACTCCAGCGCACCGGCGGAAACCGGGCCATCATCACCATGTGCTGTGGTGGCGGTCTGGGCACCGGCACACTGATCGAACGCATCTGATCCACCGTCGGCACCGCAGTGTCGGTGTCGGTCGGTAGGTTCCATCCATCGCTGCTTCGGCGGCCTCCAACTGCCCGTTCCGCATGTCACACCGCGGACCGATTCACCGGAGTCCGCTATGCGCATCACACGACAAGAGCGTCGCGTACAACTGAGCCGTCGAGTCGTCATTGCCAGTGCCGTCATTTTCGCAGTCGTCTTTGTGCTGCTCGGGCTGCGATGGTGCTACCTCGCAATCCTGAATCGCCCGGCCGAGCCCTTCGCAGCACAACCAACCGTGGTCAACGTCATCGACGGCGACACGATCGATGTGCGAGTCGGGAGGAGCACCACGCGAATCCGTCTGCTCGGCATCGATACCCCTGAGACCAAGGATCCCCGAAAACCGGTGCAGTGCTTCGGCCCCGAAGCCTCCCGACGCACAGCGGAACTCCTGCCGAAGGGCACGATCGTGCATCTCGAGTCCGACCGCGAAACTCACGATGTCTTCGGCCGCACCCTGGCGTACGTCCATCGTTCCGACGGCCTCTTCGTCAACCTCTCCCTCGTAACCGACGGGTACGCAGACGTGCTCACCATCGCCCCCAACGGATCGCACAGCGCCGAGTTCGGTGCCGCAGCAGCAGCGGCCAAGGCCGCTGCAAAGGGGCTGTGGGCCGCGTGCGGAGGGCCGGGTCGACCAGCAGCAACAGTCGGTTCGGGCGCTGGGCGGTAGCGTTGCGCCGTGAGATCACTCGCAGAACGCCTGGGCCACGACGCCGACTCCCGTCTGGTCATCATCAATGCCGACGACCTCGGGCTGTGTCAGGCCGCCAACTCCGGGGTGTATGAAGCATTGCGTCTTGGCGTCGCCACGAGTGCCACCCTGATGGTCCCGTGCCCATGGGCCAGGGCAGCCGCGGCCGAGCACAGCGGCGAGGACATCGGCGTGCACCTCACACTCAACGCCGAACACGACCGTTACCGCTGGGGACCGATCACCCACGCTCCATCCCTGCTCGACGGCGATGGTGGATTCCCCCGCACCATCTCCGATCTCTGGGACCATGCCGACCTCGACGAAGTTCGCCGCGAATGTCGCGCCCAGATTGAACGGGCGATTCTCTGGGGATTCGATGTCACCCATCTCGACTCCCATATGGGAGCGCTGCAGCTACGTCCCGAGTTCTTCGACGTCTACCTCGATCTCGCCGTCGAGTTCGCCCTCCCGATCCGACTCTCGGGTGCCTCGACCGAGAAAGCAATCGGTTTTCCGTTCCGACAGTTGGCGGCCGCAGAGGGCGTGCTCTTCACCGATCACTTCGTGCATGTGGGCGGGGTCGGCAGCCGACGAGCCATCGAGTCTGCGCTGTTCAACCTCCCGACAGGCGTCACCGAGCTCTATGTGCACCCCGCCACCGACACACCCGAGCTCCGGTCCCTCGATACCGAGTGGTCCTCACGGGTCGATGATCTCCATCTCATGTGCCACGACTCCCGGTTACAGGCCATGCTGCAGCGCAGTGGCGCGACTCTCATCAGCTATCGCCAACTCCGCGATCTCCAGCGCAGCGAAACTCCTGCGAGCTGAGCCAACGAACCCTTCCGTCGGGGTCAGCTGTTGAGGTTGAGGACGATTCGCCGGTACTCGCGCACCGGCTGGGCGCCAGCCGCAACAACGAACGCCTCGATCGAGGGTTCCGAAACCTCGGGAACCTCGGCGATCGGGAACTCAGCAATCATGAGATCGCGGCAGATCTGCCCCAGAAGCGCATGCCCGATGCCGCGTCGACGGTGCCCCGCAACCACTGCGAACGGGCCCACCCACGTTGCTCGGGTGACCGAATGACACCCGATGCCGAGAACCCGCTCACCAGATTCAGGGTCGACCTCGGTGGCCATATGGCAGGTGCCGTGCTCCAGCGCTCGAGCGACTTCATCGGAGAACCCGGGCCAGTTCGCCGATACTGCGATCGTGACGGCGACGAGTTCTTCATCGGTGCGGGCCCTTCGAATGTCAACGCCATCGGGTGGCGCAGCGCGGAACGTATTGGGCACACCAAACGCCCGGAACTCACGATGCTTGACATAGCCGCGTGATTCGGCGACGCGAAGCACCGGACTATCGGCATCCACGCCGGGCCATAACGGGAACGGGAGAGCTCCCCCGAGTTCGAGACGCACTCCGCCGCGCTCCGCGGCCCAACTCTCGGCCACCTCGAGGAGGCGATGAGCAGTCTCGTCATCGTCAGGCTCGGTGCACAGCAGTCGCACCGTGGCCACCAGCATTCCATCATCAGCGCGTCCGACGCCGAGGGCAACCACACCACGGTCATCTCCGAATACAACGCCGGGTTGATCGAAACACGCCGTGAACACCTCATCGGCAGTGAGATCGTCAGCGGGCATCGACACGGAGAGGCGGGCGACGAGTTCGTCGATGCGTTCCGGTCCCCAATCCAGCACTGTCATCTGCTCACACGATCCCCGATTGGGAAGCGTTCCGACGCTCGGACCTTACGGTGAGCATCCCGCCGACCACCACCGCCATCACCCCCAGCAGCGCGCACGAAAGAAGCAGCGGACGAAGTCCGGCGGTGACATGATCGACCACGGCGTCAGCAGCCGCCCGATCAAGTACCCCGCCCATGAGTTGGAGGGCGGCGCGTGTGCGACCCACAGTGGCCACGATCAGGACGGCAGCAACGCCAACGAGTATTCCGGCTCCCCCGCTCAGCACCGCGATCGCCCGCCGCCGGGCGAGGCACAGCCCTGCGATGAGCAGGACGGCGCCGATCACGAGGAAGGCCACCGATGACGCCTTCAGGATTCCGACAGCCGATCGGACCTTCTCGAGTCCGGGGGCGTCGACAAGAAGCACGCGTACCGTGACTCCCGAGAGATCGAGTTGGTCGAGCACCGTGATTCCGCGTTGATCGAGAGCTGTACGCACGCTCTCGAGCACCGCACGAAGGTCAAGGGAGAGACCGCGCTCGTCGATCGACGTGAATCGACCTTCACCTTCGAGATCGGCGATGAACTCCGCGTGAGTGACCCGAACGGCGGCCTCCCAGACAGTGACGAATGCGTCAGTTCGCACCACCTGGAGCACGGCCTGCTCCACGATGGAGGTGGCACCGTCCGTGAGCGGGCCCGCGAGTTGACCCAGCGGCCCCGGGAGGGCACTGGAGATCGCGGCCTCGACATCAGAGGAAGCGACGATCTCCACGGCGATGGCATGAGCGACGTCGGCCTGGACATTCGGATCGGTCGCGATGGCGGTGCTCGTCGCGGTCCATGTATCGGTGTCGAGCAGTTGGTTCCTGGTCCAGATCGCCGAGGAACCGGCGACCACGCTGACCCCGGCGAGGAAGAGCAGGACCATCGCTATGACGGTTCGACCGCTCAGGAGAGGATGTTCGGCGAGCACGAATCCGGATCGGGGCATCACCGAGGGCGCTTCACCGGTGGCGGGACCGAGATGGAGCGCCTCGGTAGGAGGCCCCTCGGGGAACTGCGTCGGCGGCGAGTCCGGGAAGGTCATTGATCAGGAGATCCCTGCGAACAGGTCGTCCTCGGGAAGCGCGACCTCGACCCGACTGTGACCGAGGATGAAGTCTTCGTAGGGGTGTACCGCTCGTGCAACTTCTGGCGGTAGCCCGAACCAGAACGGGGACTCCGGATCGACCTGCGTGGCGTGGGCCCGCAATGCTTCGAGTCGAACCTCGTAATGCTCCGCGATGTCAATGGAAGTCGTGACCCGGTCGTCCTGATCTGGACGTTCGAACCACTCCGCCGAGTAAGGCGATTCGAGTCCGAGTTCGAGGAACTTCTCATGTGTCGCGCGGATTCGCTTCATCGACCACACCGAGTAATACAGCTTCGATGGGGCGAAGGGCTCGCCCAGTTCGGGCCGGTACTCAGCATCTGCGGCCAAGTTGAACGCAGGTACCGAGATCTCATGCACGCGGAGGTGGTCGGGATGCGGGTAGCCCTGCTGATTATCGCCATAGGTCAGGATCACCTGGGGTCGGGTGCGCCGGATGATCGCTACCAGCGCGGCAACGGCCTCATCGAGCTCGACGTTGGCGAAGGCTTCTGGGTGGGCGTTGGCCTCACTGTCAGGCATCCCGGAGTCGCGGTATCCGAGCAGTACGACCTCGTCGTAGCCGATGATCTCAGCCGCCCGACGCAACTCGTCGAGACGAACGGCATGGAGGTTCTCGCGAACCTCCGGGCGGTCCATGGCCGGATTGAGGATGTCGCCCTCCTCGCCTCCGGTGCAGGTGACCAGAACCGAGCGAACCCCACTGGCACCGTAACGAGCAACTGTAGGTGCCCCCTTCGACGCCTCATCATCGGGATGGGCATGGACCGAGAGGATGCAGCGATCGAGCATTTCAGAACGCTATCGGCCCGACCACCCTGCCGGCACCGCGAGATCCCTCTCTCGCTCTAGCCTCAAGCACGATGCTGCTGCCCCCGAACGCCCCGAACTCATCTCCACCACCGATGGTGGGGACCCACGTGCGCCGACGCACCCGCCGGCTCGCTCCGGTCGCACTCGGGCTCATCGCCTGCGTGCTGCTCGGAATCGGGAGTGCTGCCTGCGGAACCAGCGGGCGCGAACTGCGCGAACCCGCCCCCGGAGCAACCGCCCCACCCCGGCGCAGCAGCACCACCGTCTCCAACAACAACCGGGTTGCGCCCGACGACTCGAACGTCGTCCTGCGACCCACCGGGTTCTCGCTCAGCTCGCCGGCGTGGCCTGCGGATGGTGCGATCCCGATGGACTTCGGATGCGCCGGGAGCGACACTGCGCCGCCGCTCACCATCGCCGGCGTGCCCGATGGCGCCGCCGAACTTCTCCTCATCGCCTCCGATGTCGATGTCCGTTCGGACACGCGCTGGATCGTGGCGGGAATCCCGATCACCACCACTGCGATCGGGCAGGGAGCGCTTCCCCCGGGGGCCGTAGCCATCGTCAACTCCACAGGAAGTACCTCCTGGGTGGGTCCATGCCCGGATGCGGGTTCTTCGGTCACCTTCCAACTTCGCCTGTACGCGCTGCGCGAACCCTCGGGACTCACCGATAGCTCGGACTCCGCCGCCGTGACCCAGGCCATCACCAAAGCCACACAGGCCGCCGTAGTGCGCGGCACCTACTCAATCCCCGCCTGAGAACGACAGCGCCGAGAGAGCCGATTGAATCGGAAGCTTCCGTGTTCAGCGCACTGAGATGATCGCGGCAAGTTGACGGGACTGGGCCAGGAGTTGCCCATCGCGGGTCCATATCTCGCCGTCCTCCTCGCAGAATCCATCGGCGCTCATGACCGAACGGAAATGCACGAGGCACCAGTCGTCATATCCCGGCGGAGGGGTCGAGCGGAGATGAACAGTGAGGTCCACGGTGGTGATCCCCCATGCTCCAGCAACCCTGCTGAACATCGCTGGCATCCATGCGTCGGTGTACGCCGCAAGCAACGCGTCGTCGACGGGCCGCATCTCAGCGAGGCGGATCCAACCTCCGATATGGCCGACCTCACCGCCACTGAACGGACGATGCCCGACCGCCCAGCGCTGGTCATAGCGATGCACCATGGCCGGAATCGCGGTGGGAGGCAGGGACGAATCAAACACCGGAAGTTCGAGTTCCTCTGGTGGGGCGACCTCCGGCATCACCGCGTCCAGGAACTCCGGGCCCGGTCGGCTGGTGGAGAACGCTGCGAGCACCGTTGCGATGGTTCGCTCCGCCTGGACGAGACGGGCTGAGAGCGAGGTCATCGAACGACCGGAACGCTCCACCACCACCTCGACAATCACCGGGCCGGCGACAGCCCGAGAGAGGTAATGCACCGTGAAGGACCGACAGGTGCGAGCGGCATCGTCGACGGCGTGGGTGAGTGCATTCATGAGTACTGCGGCGAGATAGCCACCATTCGGACCGGAGGTGATCCACCAGCCCTCATCGAGCACCGCGGAGTAACGGCCCGGTTCGATCATGGTCACAGCCGTATCAGTGTCGAAACGCGTCATTTCCGCACCGTAGGCGACCTGACGCTGCCCGCACGAAGGCGGATCATGCCGATCGACAATCCCATCTGCACTAAAAAGGGAATGGGCTCGTCGATGGGTCCATCACGCTCAGGGGGAATCATGAAGGCGTTCCAGCTTCTCGGTGGATCGATCGATGTCGACGCAACAACGGCACTGAATCAGGTGCCCCAGCCCGATCCCGGACCGGGTCAGGTGTTGGTGCGCATCGGTGGTGCCGGTGCCTGCCATAGCGATGTCAGTCTCATGGAGTTCTCCGCCGGTGCACGTCGTGATATGCCAATGA
>WLCQ01000100.1 GCA_009705225.1 Actinomycetota bacterium
ACCTTCATCGTCGGGTACGGGCTTGATGTGGCTGAGCGGTACCGGAATCTTCGCGATATCCGCACCTACATCGGTTCCGATGGCGACGATTCGTAGATTCTCGGGCGAGAATAGGCGTCCGCCCTCCGAGCTCCCGGCCCCGTGACCGCCAGCGGTCACCCTCCACAGGAATCGATCCCGATGGAACCTGTTGATCTTCCCCGTATCGCCAGTGCTGTCCGAGAGATCCTTGCCGCCATCGGCGAGGACCCTGACCGTGATGGCCTGCTCGATACCCCGATGCGCGTGGCCCGGATGTACGCCGAGGTGTTCGCAGGTCTCCGTGATGACCCCCAGTCGCATCTGCAGGTGATGTTCGAGGCTGACCACGACGAAATGGTCATGGTCCGCGACATCCCGATGACCTCCATGTGCGAACACCATCTCGTCCCGTTCATGGGTCGGGCCCATGTGGCCTACATCCCGGGTATCGACGGCCGGGTCACCGGCCTTTCGAAGATCGCCCGCCTCGTCGACGCCTTCGCCAAGCGACCGCAGGTTCAGGAGCGTCTCACCGCCCAGATCGCCAATGAGCTCGAGCGCACGCTGCAGCCACGGGGTGTCCTCGTCGTGATTGAGGCCGAGCATCTGTGCATGTCGATGCGCGGGGTGCGTAAGCCGGGATCCTCAACAGTCACCTCAGCAGTGCGCGGACTGTTCCGCGAGAGTTCCTCGACCCGTGCAGAAGCCATGCGCTTCATCGAACGCCACTAGATGACAATCGACCAAGCATCTGTTGTTCGGGCGCTGCCGCTGGTGATGGGGATCGTCAACGTCACGCCGGATTCCTTCAGCGATGGTGGGAGGTACCTCACCACCGAAGTCGCTGTCGCCCATGGGCTCGAACTTCTCGCCGAAGGTGCGTCCATCCTCGACGTCGGTGGCGAGTCCACCCGCCCGGGGGCCTCGCTCGTGTCCGTGGACGAGGAGATCCGTCGGGTGGTTCCGGTGATCGAGCAGTTGGCCCCGCACGGTCGGGTGAGCATCGACACCCGCAAACCCGAGGTGGCTCGAGCCGCCGTGGCCGCCGGAGCCACGCTCATCAACGACGTGTCGGCGCAGCTGTGGCCGGTGGCTGCCGACCTCGGTGTTGGGTGGGTGGCCATGCATATGCAGGGTGAACCGGCCACGATGCAGCTCGATCCGGTCTACGACGATGTGGTCGATGAGGTCTGCGCCTTCCTGGCCCAGCGAGCTGGTGAGGCGGAAAAGGCCGGAGTCAGTGAAATCTGGGTCGATCCCGGATTCGGATTTGGGAAGACCCTCCAGCACAATCTGACCCTGCTCGCCCAGCTCGATCGGGTGGTCTCGCTGGGCTGGCCAGTACTGGTCGGAACCAGCCGAAAAGGCATGCTGGGCCGCATTCTCGCCGATTCCGACGGGGTCGCCGACCCGGTCGATCCCGATGACCGACTGGCTGGTTCAATCGCCTCGGAAGTGTGGGCGATGCACCGCGGTGCAGCCATGATTCGGGCTCATGATGTGCGAGCAGCCATCCAAGCCGCCAAAGTCGTGGCAGCATGAGTGCCGTGGCAAGCAAGGGAAAATGGGCACAGGGGATCCGACCCCGGAACTTTCACTGGGTGATCACTGATCATCTGGCGGTGTGCGAACGCCCCGGCGGCTACGGCGCCAATCATCGAAAGGTGCGGCGTCAGGAAGAGATCATCTGGGTGCGCGAGCAGGGATTCAGCTGTGTGATCTCGATCACCGCCGCCCCTCATAACCTCCACAACTACGACGAACTCGGTGTCGTGTGGCGCCACCGCCCGCTTCCCGACGACGACCGCGGCGCATTCGAACTCTCGTTCTTCACCGAACTGCGAACCATGCTCGAGTCTGGTGAGAAGGTCCTCATCCATTCCGAGGAACTGGGCGACCGCGTCTGCGGCCTCATCGCCGGTTATCTGCTCTGGAACGGTCTTGTCGACACGCCTCCGCGTACGGTCACCGTCGTCGAGCGCCTCACCCAGCGTCAGCTCGGCCCGCTCGGTCGCGAACTCGTGGCTCTGGCCCAGCGGCTCCCCTCACCCAACGCCTGACCCCGGGATCACCATGGCTCTTACCGACCGGATCGAACTGCGCGGCCTTGTCGTCGTCGGCATATGCGGGGCACTGCCCGAGGAGCGCGAACGCCCGCAACCACTTGAAGTCGACCTCGATCTGGTCGCCGATCTGTCGCTGGCCGGTTCGACCGACAATCTCGCTGACACGCTCGATTACGGCGCCCTTGCTGCCGAGATCGAACGGGTGATCCTCACGTCCAAGCCCTATCTGCTCGAACGACTGGTGCAGCAACTCGCCGACGCAATGCTCGTCGATCCCCGGGTGCTCTCGGTCACCGTCACCGTGCGCAAACTCCGCCCTCCGGTGCCGCAAGCCATGGCCACGTCCGGCGTCTGCATCACCCGGGGACGCTGAATGACCAGAGCGTTCCTGAGCCTCGGCTCGAACATGGGTGATTCGCTGACCCTGCTGCGGCAGGCAGTTGCGTCGATGGATGGGGTTGTCGCAGTGTCGCCGCTGTATCGAACCGATCCGGTGGGTGGTCCGGAACAGGATCCCTTCCTCAACATCGTGGTCGAACTCGACACCGAACTCGCTCCCCACGATTTGCTGGGAATGTGTCACCGACTCGAATCGGCGGCCGACAGGGTGAGGGTCGTGCGTTGGGGCCCGCGAACCCTCGATGTCGACATCATCTGGATGGATGGGGTCTCGATGGCCGAGCCCGATCTCGAAATCCCCCATCCACGCATGCGCGCTCGGCGATTCGTCATGGCGCCGCTCGCCGATCTCGCTCCCGATGTCGCCGGTCCCGGTTGGAGCGATCTCGTCGAGGGTCATGTTGATCTGCTCGGTCCTCTCGGGCCCGAACAGGACTGATCGAGCGGGACGGGTCAGACCCATGCAGGTATGCGCGACGAAGTCGGAATTCCGCCGGTTCCTCGACGACACCCGGGCAGCCGGCCGCACAGTCGGGCTCGTGCCCACGATGGGTGCGCTCCATGCCGGTCATCGCTCGCTCATGGAAGCTGCTTCGGCCGAGTGTGATGTGGTCGCCCTCACGATCTTCGTGAATCCATTGCAGTTCGCTCCGACCGAAGACCTCTCGAAATACCCGCGCCCCATCGAACGTGATCTGGAACTCGCCGAGGCCGCCGGGGTCGGGGTGGTGTTCACACCAACGGTCGAGGAGATGTACCCCGTTCCCACCGCAACCACGGTGCATCTCGACGGACTCACCGCCCCGATGGAGGGTGCGGCCCGGCCGACCCATTTCGACGGGGTCACCACGGTGGTCACGAAGCTGTTCAACATCGCCGGACCCTGCCGCGCCTACTTCGGGGAGAAGGATTTCCAGCAGCTCGCTGTGGTGCGGCGGATGGCGGCCGACCTCGATCAACCGGTCGAGGTGGTTCCCAGTCCCATCATCCGTGAAGCCGATGGACTCGCCATGTCGAGTCGCAACATCTACCTCTCAATCGAGGATCGCGCGGCGGCTCTGGTGTTGTATCGATCGTTGCTCGCTGCCAGTGAGCTCATCTCTGCGGGTGAACGTCGGGCGTCGGTCGTGGCCGCACAGCTCGCGGCAGACATCGCCTCCGAACCGCGGGCCGCCCTCGAGTACGCCGAGGTCGTCGATCCGCTCACACTTGAACCGCTTGACCTGCTCGATGTCGGAACCGATGTACGACTCATTGTCGCCGCCCGGTTCGCAACGACCCGACTCTTGGACAACCTTGGAGTGCGGGCGTCATGACCTTCGAAGACGACGCTGATCTCGACCTCCTCGTGGTGGGTTCTGGTGTGGCCGGACTCTCAGCGGCAGTACGAGCGGCTGATACGCACGGGTTCCGCGTAGGCGTGCTCACCAAGGGTGATCTCGAGCAGTCCACCACCCGCTGGGCCCAGGGCGGGGTGGCCGCAGTTCTGAGTGGCGATCCCGATTCCACCGATCTGCATCTGGCCGACACGCTGGCCGCCGGTGCCGGGCTCTGCGACATCGACGCCGTGCGGGTGCTCGTCGAGGAAGGTCCGAGCCGGGTTCGCGATCTCATCACGCTGGGTGCCGCGTTCGATCGGGACGATCAAGGTCGACTCGAACTCGCCCGCGAAGGTGGTCATTCGCTGGCTCGTGTCGTGCACGCTGGCGGTGCTGCCACTGGCGCCGAGATCGAACGGGCCCTCGTTGCCGCGGTTCGTCGGTCGGCGGCGGCCATCCACGAGAACCAGTTCGCGCTCGACCTCGTCGTTGAGGCAGGGCGCTGCGTGGGCGTGCGGGCGGCCGATGGCACGGGCGTCACGAGAGTGGTTCGGGCCCGTCATGTGTTGCTCGCCGCTGGTGGAGCTGGCCAACTCTTCGCCGTCACGACCAACCCGATCGAGGCCACTGGCGACGGCGTGGCCATGGCTCTGCGGGCCGGTGTTGCGGTGGCCGATGTCGAGTTCGTCCAGTTCCATCCCACGGCGCTGCATCATCCCCGCATGCCCCGGCCGTTGCTCTCCGAGGCGTTGCGCGGCCATGGCGCGCTGCTGCGTGACACCACCGGTGTCCAGTTTGTCGATGAACTGCTCCCGCGTGATCAGGTGAGTCGGGCGATGACCCGGCGCATGCTCGAACTCGATGTCGATCATTGCTGGCTCGACGCGACCGGACTCGATCATTTCGTCGAACGCTTTCCCACGATCGCCAGTGCGCTCGAAGAAGCCGGACTCGACCCGAGTCGCGACTGGCTTCCCATCGCCCCGGCGGCGCATTACCTGTGCGGTGGCATCGTCACCGATCTCGATGGTGCCAGTTCGCTGCCCGGGCTCTGGGCCGCCGGCGAGGTCGCCTGTTCCGGAGTGCATGGGGCCAACCGTCTGGCGTCCAATTCGTTGCTGGAGGGGATGGTCTTCGGCGCCCGAGTCGTTGAAGCGGTGCAGCGCGGCGTCGAACACGCTTCGGCAACAGGCGCCATGCGCAGTGTGAGCGAGACAGCCGACCACAGTCCCATTGGAGGTCGACCAGTCGAGTTCCGGGCCGATGTTTCGCCGCTCGGTGCGGCAGCGCCCGACGTGATGGCCGGGCAGGCCAGCCCGACCTCGATCCCGACCGCTATTCCGACCTCGGCGGACATCGCGGGAGCTCGCCACCGGATGCAGCGGGCGATGACCGCCGGTGCCGGGGTGCTGCGCGATGCCGACTCATTGCACCGAACCGCCGTTGCGGTCGCCGATGCCGCTGCGCTGGCCGCGCAGGGCTCTGGTGCAGATTGCTGGGAGCTCGCCAATCTCGCCACCATCGCCGGTGCGTTGCTCGCCGCTGCCACGCTGCGCACCGAGAGCAGGGGAGCCCACACCCGCGAGGACTTCCCGTCGGCTTCAGCCGAGTTCACCGCTCGGCTCGTTGTCACGGCCGGAGTTCGCCCTGCCACCCCATCAGCGGGCAGGCTTTCCCCATGACTTCCGCCCTGCAGCCCCCTGCCAGCGCCGTGGTCGAGGCTGTCACCCGGGCGATCGCCGAAGATCTCACCCCACTCGGAGACCTCACCTCGGCGCTGCTGCCCAGCAACCTCGTCGCCACCGCCCGATTCGTTTCGCGTGGTCAGGGCGTAGTGGCCGGCTGCGCGTGTGCCGCCGAGGCGTTTCGCCAGATCGACCCGTCGGTCTCGCTGGTGTGGTCGGTCGACGATGGCGATCCTCTTGATGCCGGAACCGTGCTTGCCACGGCCACGGGCACATTGGCGTCGATCCTCACCGCTGAGCGCACGGCGCTGAACTTCCTCGGTCATCTCTCGGGGATCGCCTCGCGAACCCGAGTATTCGTCGATGCTGCGGCAGCAGGTGGCGCGGCCCGCATCTGGGACACCCGCAAGACCACGCCGGGTCTTCGTTCGTTGGAGAAGGCCGCGGTGCGGGCTGGTGGTGGTGCCAACCATCGCGGCAACCTCTCCGATTGGATCCTTCTGAAGGACAATCACATCGCGCTATTCGGTATCACCGAGGCCGTGTCGCGAGCGCGCACCATGTGGCCGGCGCGCGCGGTGCATGTCGAGTGCGATCGTCTCGATCAGGTGCATGAGGCACTGGCCGCCGGTGCCGATGCGCTGCTGCTCGACAATATGACCCCCGAACAGATCGCCGAATGTGTTGCGGTGGCTTCGCAGTCGGCCCGTCGTCCG
This sequence comes from Actinomycetota bacterium, assembly GCA_009705225.1. Classification (GTDB taxonomy): domain Bacteria; phylum Actinomycetota; class Acidimicrobiia; order Acidimicrobiales; family Acidimicrobilacustridaceae; genus Acidimicrobilacustris. Next base: position 6,207 of record WLCQ01000100.1, read on the forward strand.
CTGCTCGAAGCCTCGGGCGGTATCACTCTCGAAACGGTTGCTGCCTACTCGGCCGCCGGTGTCGACTGCATCTCGATCGGTGGCCTCACCAACAGCGCGGCAGTCATCGACATCGGTCTCGACATCGAACCACTCTGAACGCCCCAGGAGATCCCATGCTGCTCGCTGTCGACGTCGGTAACACCCAGACCGTCATCGGTCTCTACGACCTCACCGGCGGCTCGGCATCCGGTCGTCGCCCCGAGGATGGCCTGCTCGACCACTGGCGCATCTCCACCGCCTCGGATCGCACCTCCGATGAGTTCGCCGTGCTGCTCCAAGGGTTTCTCGCCCTACGCCGCAACAGCTTCGCTGACCTCGAGGGCATCGTTGTCTCCTCAGGTGTTCCGCGGGTCACCGCCACGCTGCGCGAGATCGCTGATCGTCATCTGGATTTCGAACCAATCGTGATCGAACCCGGTGTTCGCACCGGTATCCGTATTGAGTACGACAATCCGAAGGAGGTCGGTGCCGATCGCATCGCCAATGCCATCGGAGCGTTCGACCTCTACGGCGGTCCGACGATCATCGCTGATTTCGGAACGGCCACGACCTGCGATGCCATCTCGGCCGATGGGGTGTATCTCGGTGGCGCGATCGCCCCGGGTATCGAAGTTTCCATGGATGCACTCGTTGGTCGGGCCGCGGCGCTCCGGGCGGTCGAACTTCGAGCACCTCGAAGTGTGCTCGGCAAGTCCACGGTCGAGTCGATTCAGTCGGGCGCGGTCTATGGGTTCGCCGCCCAGGTCGATGGGTTGTGCGATCGCATCGAGGCCGAGATCGGATCCTGCACGGTCATCAGCACCGGCGGACTCGCGGAGCTCATCACTCCGTTTTCGGCACGCATCGAGCATCTCGAACCGTGGATCACGCTGCACGGACTCCGGTTGGTGTTCGAGAAGAACATCTAACGCCTCAGCCGGCTCTGCGGTTTGCGCCTCAGCCGGCTCTGCGGTTTGCGCCTCAGCCGGCTCTGCGGTTTGCGCCTCAGCCGGCGGCGTTCACGGTGCCGAGCAGATGTTCGGCGGCTTCCTCAAGCGCAGTGGCTGCCTCGCTACCGGCAAATGGGGCCAGCGCCTTCTGCCCCGCTTCGACATAGCTGCGGGCCACAGCGAGGGAGTCGGCCACTGCCGGCGAGGAGCGCAGCAGATTCCTCGCGGCGACAAGGGCCTCGGGATCATCGACCGGATCGATCGAACCGTCGTTGGGCTGGAGACGGCGAAGCAGCGCGGTGAGTTCATCGGCAGCGGTTCCACCCGCGGCCAGCGTGCGGATAACCGGCAATGTATAGGTGCCCTCGATGAGGTCATGACCAGCGGGCTTGCCGAGTTCCTCGTCGGTGGATGTGACATCGAGCAGGTCGTCGACGATCTGGAACGCCATGCCGAACCCGTTGCCGAACGTGGTGAGCGCATCGATCTGCGGGCGGGGGAGGTTGGCCACGATGCCGCCGATCCGACAGGCCGTGCCGAGCAACGACGCCGTCTTTCCGTCGATGGAGGAGAGATACGCGGCTTCGGTGCGGTCGAGATCGAAGGCATGTTGCAGCTCGAGGATCTGGCCCTCGCACAGCCGGCCGATTGTGGCGGCGAGCAGGCCGGCCACCTCGGTGCCCAGCGAAGCGGCGATCTCGGAGGCCTTGGCCAGCAGGTAATCGCCGGCGAGGATGGCGGTGAGGTTGCCCCAGCGGGCATTCACGCTCTCCACGGTGCGACGGGTGGTGGCATCGTCCATGACGTCGTCGTGATAGAGCGATCCGAGATGCACGAGCTCAACCGACACCGCACCCATCACCACCTCATTGCTCACCGGCACCATGGTTGCCAGCGCCGTGGCCGCCGAGGTGATGGCGAACGCCGGGCGCACCCGCTTGCCGCCGGCGGCGATGAGATGGCTGGCCACCTGGGTGAGGAAGGGATCATCGGCGATCACCGACTCGCGCAGCGCGTCCTCGACCCGCCCTAGGTCGGACTGGAGCACGGGGCGCTGCAGCAGCGGAGAGGCGGACATGTGGCGAACGATAGAGGCCGCATGCTGCCGATCTGCAACCGGGCGACGGGTTTTGGGGCGTGACTCCTGCCATTGCCGGTAGTGGCGTTCCGACGAGTGGATCGGGGAACTGCTGGGTAGAGTGGGCAAACGATTTCCCGCCATGGGAGGCAGGTACACAGTGTTCGAAAGATTCACCGATCGGGCTCGCAGAGTCGTCGTCCTCGCTCAAGAGGAAGCGCGGCTGCTCAACCACAACTACATCGGTACTGAGCACATCCTGCTCGGACTGATCCATGAGGGAGAGGGCGTGGCCGCGAAGGCCCTTGAATCGCTCGGCATCTCCCTCGAAGCCGTGCGCTCGCAGGTCGAGGAGATCATCGGTCAGGGCGGTTCTTCGCCGTCCGGTCATATCCCCTTCACGCCGCGGGCCAAGAAGGTGCTCGAGCTCTCACTGCGTGAGGCTCTGCAACTCGGCCACAACTACATCGGCACCGAGCACATCCTGCTCGGGCTGATCCGTGAGGGCGAGGGCGTGGCCGCGCAGGTGCTGGTCAAGCTCGGCGCCGATCTCTCACGAGTTCGCCAGCAGGTCATCCAGTTGCTGTCGGGTTACTCCGGTCCCGGTCCGCAGGGCGAGAAGGCCGGCGCCACCGCTGGTGGTTCGGGCGAGCAGACCCCATCGGGTTCTGCGGTGCTCGATCAGTTCGGTCGCAACCTCACCCAGCTTGCTCGTGAGAAGAAGCTCGACCCGGTCATCGGTCGCGCCCGCGAAACCGAACGTGTCATGCAGGTGCTCAGCCGCCGCACCAAGAACAATCCGGTGCTCATCGGTGAACCCGGCGTCGGCAAGACCGCCATTGTCGAAGGTCTGGCCCAAGCCATCGCCTCCGACAACGTGCCCGAGACCCTTCATAACAAGCAGCTCTACACGCTTGATCTCGGCGCACTCGTAGCCGGGTCGCGTTACCGCGGCGATTTCGAGGAACGCCTCAAGAAGGTCCTCAAGGAGATCAAGACCCGCGGCGACATCATCTTGTTCATCGACGAGATCCACACTCTCGTGGGTGCCGGTGCCGCCGAAGGCGCCATCGATGCCGCCAGCATTCTCAAGCCCATGCTGGCTCGTGGCGAACTTCAGACCATCGGTGCCACCACGCTCGA
>WLCQ01000101.1 GCA_009705225.1 Actinomycetota bacterium
CGCATTATGTGCCGGCCATCCAGCCCGGCCAGGAGGACGAATGGCGTGCGCTCGCCGCCGCGCATTTCGCCGGCGAGATCGTGCTTGGCCCGGACCTCACCTCGGTGACCGTCGGCTGATCGACTGATCCGTCCCACGGCCCCGCTACGGCGGGCAGAATCTCGGAATGACTGAACTCCGAACCGAGACCATTGAACTTCCGACCTCAGATGGTCCGATGACCGCGTTCGTCGCGCATCCAGCCGGCACGCCGATCGGCGGCGTTGTTGTGGTGCAGGAAGCATTCGGGCTCACCGGGCATATCCGTCGTGTCGCCGAATCTCTCGCGGCCGCGGGGTTCGTGGCGGTTGCGCCTGCGCTCTATCACCGCAGTGAGCAGCAGGTATTCGGCTACACCGAGTACGAAACGATGGGACCGGTGATCATGAGTCTCACCGCCGAGAGCATCACGATGGATATCGATGCTGCGCTCGGCGAACTCACACGGTTGGGTCAGGCGGCAGATTCACAGGTCATCATCGGGTTCTGCATGGGGGGTTCGGTCACGCTCGCAACTGCAGCTCGCCTCGCACTTGGCGCAGCGGTCACGTTCTACGGCGGCGGAATCGCTGAGGGTCGTTTCGGTCTCGAGAGCGGCCTTGCCTACGGGCCGGAACTGCGTACGCCGTGGCTCGGGCTCTATGGAGACCTTGATGCGCATATCCCGTCCGACGAGGTGGAGCAGTTGCGTGCGCTCGCGGCCACGTCGGCGGTTCCCACCGAGGTGGTCCGCTATGGCGACGCTGACCATGGATTCCACTGCGATGAGCGAGCCTCGTTCCATGCTGAGTCGTCGGCCGACGCGTGGGGCCGCACCATCGCGTTTCTCACCGCCAACCTGGCCTGAACGCGCTGACTCCCCCGGCCCGGGGGTGGGCGGGGGAGTCGCATGGCCTTCGAGACGGGGGGATCTCGAGGGGTTCTGTGGCTCTGACGAGTCGGGGGGAACTCGGAGCCAACGAGTAGGACGATAGGGAACTTAGCGACGTTCGTCCACGGGAAATAGCCGGTCAGTCGTCACAGTGACAGGAGCCACTCGGCACCCGCGCGCTCAGGATGCAGCGATCCGCAGGGCTTGATCAGGTCGATCGGGACCGGATGTCACCAGCCCTGATGAAGTGGACGGCCCTCGGCGAAACCTGATGCTGTCTGCACGCCGATGATCGCTCGATCCTGGAACTCCTCGATGGTTCGAGCACCGGCGTAGGTGAATGAGCTGCGCACACCGGCGGTGATGGTATCGAGGAGGTCCTCGACCCCCGGGCGCTCAGGATCGAGATACATGCGGCCGGTGGAGATGCCTTCTTCGAACAGAGCCCGCCGTGCGGCATCGATGGGCGCTTCGTGTGACGCGTTGCGACCGATGACAGCGCGGGCCGAGGCCATGCCGAAGCTCTCCTTGTAGACCCGTCCGTCGCTGTCTCGTTGGAGATCGCCGGGGGACTCATGCGTGCCGGCGAACCACGAACCGATCATCACGTTGCTGGCCCCGGCGGCGAGCGCGAGCGCGACATCGCGGGGATGACGGATGCCGCCATCGGCCCAAACATGCTTTCCGAGTTCGCTGGCTGCTTGGGCACACTCGTGAACTGCGGAGAACTGGGGTCGACCGACACCGGTCATCATGCGGGTGGTGCACATCGCACCCGGTCCGACTCCGACTTTGATGATGTCGGCCCCGGCTTCGCAGAGATCGCGGACGCCCTGGGCCGAGACGATGTTGCCGGCACAGAGAGGCACCGGAAGATCGAGGGCCTTGATACGGCCGATGGCCTCGATCATCTTCTCCTGATGACCATGGGCGGTATCGAGCACGAGCACATCGACGCCGGCTTCAACGAGGAATGCGGCCTTGGCGGCGACATCGCCGTTGACCCCCACTGCAGCAGCGATCCGGAGCCGGCCGGAGGTGTCGACCGCGGGTTGGTACAACGTGGAGCGCAGGGCCCCGGTGCGGGTGAGCACACCGACGAGGTTGCCCTGACCATCGACAACGGGAGCAACACGGCGACGTCGGTCATGCAAGGTGTTGAACGCTGATTCGGGGTCGATGGAGTCGGGGAAGGTGAGCAGATCGGTTGACATGACCTGATCGACTGGGGTGTAACGATCGACGCCACTGAGGTCGGTATCGGTGACCACGCCTACGGGACGATCCCCCTCGACCACGATGACCGCGTTATGCGCGCGCTTCGCGATCAGGTTGATGGCCTCGCCCACGGTGTCGGTGGGGGCGAGGGTGATTGCGGTGTCGTGCACGAGATGACGACGCTTCACCCAGTCGACGACGTCGGCGATCACGTCGAGCGGGATGTCCTGCGGAATGACGGCGATGCCGCCGCGGCGGGCCACGGTCTCGGCCATCCGACGCCCGGCGACCGCGGTCATGTTGGCCACGACGATGGGAATTGTGGTGCCGGTGCCGTCGGAGGTGGTCAGGTCGACATCGAGTCGGGAGGCCACATCGGACCGGGCCGGAACCATGAAGACATCGTCGAACGTGAGGTCCGAATCAGGGAGATGATCGTGAAGGAAGCGCACGAGAGGTGAAGGTTAGGCGACGCAGGGGTCAGTTCGGCTGGGAGTCGTCATCGAGACCTGCCGCAGTGGCTGCGAGCAGGGCCAACTGGGCAGCTCGGCGGTAGACGAGCACGAAGGTGGCCTGCGCTGCCCGCTCCTTACCCCGCAACGGGGGTTCCCCGAGTGAGACGACCATGGCGGCCGGGTCTTCACTGCGGTGGACGAGTGCGGGGTCATCGAGGAGTCCCTCGCCCCAGAACTTCCGACTGGCGGCGCGATCGGCGTCGAGCTTCTTGGGCTGGTTGGCCGGACGTCGGCGCGATCGGCTCATGCCACGCTCTCCTTGATGAGTTCGTCGTCCTGATCAGTGAGCAGTTCGTCGTTGCGCAGACCGAGTGCGGCCTGCAGTTGGGTGGGATCGAGGTCGCCGAGCGAGCTCGACTTGGGAAGAACGAGATCGGCGATATGCCGCTTGCCGGCCACGACCTCTTCAACTCGTTCATCGACAGTGCCCGGGCACACGAGACGATGGGCGATGACGGTCTTGGTCTGCCCGATACGCCAGGCGCGGTCGCGGGCTTGGTCCTCGACTGCCGGATTCCACCAGCGGTCGTAGAGGATCACGTGATTGGCGTTGGTGAGGTTCAGACCGGTGCCACCCGCCTTCAGTGAAAGCACGAGGGCGCCAGGACCTTCGAGCGCCTGGAACTCGGTGACGAGTGAGTCGCGCGCACCGCGTGAGAGACCACCGTGGTAGCAGCCGACCGGAACATCGAAACGCGCACTGAGATGCGTGGCCAACTTCTGACCCCACTCGGCGAAGTGGGTGAACACGAGAGCCCGTTCACCTGAGGCGTAAACCTGTTCGATGATCTCCTCGAGTCGGGCCAGTTTGCCGGACCGACCATCGAGTGGGCCGTCGTCATTGCGATAGGCAACTGGATGGTTGCAGATCTGTTTGAGCGCGGTGATGGCGGCGAGGATCGCACCGTTGCGGGAGTCGGTGCCGGCTTCGTTGCCGACGCCGGTGACGAGACTGTCGAGCACTGCTTGGTACAGACCGATTTGCTCGGGGGTCATGGAACAGCGGTCGAGTTCGTCGATCCGGTCGGGGAGTTCGGCGGCGATAGCCGGCTCGCTCTTGGTGCGGCGGAACACGAGGATGCCGTTGAGGGCACGCAGCGCGCGCTCGCCCTGATCACGTGCTCCTTCGCTGCCCCCCGAGAGCTGCGAGATGAACTGCGGGCGGGGACCGACGAGACCGGGATTGGTGAAGTCGAGGATGGCCCAGAGATCGCCGAGCCCGTTCTCGATGGGCGTACCGGTGAGGGCCAGGCGGGTGGTGGCGTCGAGGCGCCGCAGTTGCTGGGCCGTTTCGTTTGCGGGGTTCTTGATGGCTTGGGCTTCGTCGAGGACGATCCGACTCCAATGGATCTTCTCGAGAGCGTCGATGTCGCGGACCGCAGTGGAGTAGGTCGTGATGATGACGTCGTACTTTGCGGCCAGCCCGGCCAGCTCTGCGGCTTCGGCCCGTGAGGCGCCGTGATGCACGAGCACGTTGAGCGACGGCGTGAAACGGGCGGCCTCGGCAGCCCAGTTACCGACGACAGCAGGTGGGGCGATGACAAGGGCGGGATCGTCGCCTTCAGTGCGGGACACGAGATGGGCGAGGATCGTCGGTGTCTTACCGAGACCCATGTCGAGGGCGAGACAGCCACCAAGGCTCGTGGTGTCGAGGAATTGCAACCAAGCCAACGCTTCGGCCTGATAGCTGCGCAGTTCTCCGTTGAATCCGCGCGGATTCTGCGCTGGCGCGAGTGTCGCGTGAGAGGCCTTCGAGAGCAGATCGGCTGCCCAGCCCGAACCTTCGATGGCGATGCCGCCAGCGAGGGAGGTTCCATCGAGACCGAGTGCTTGGCGCAGCATCTCGGCGCCGGTCATCTGTGGCTTCTTGGCCCGCTCGGCGAGCGCTTCGGCCGCGGCGGCGAGGTCGGCATGGTCGAGGGCGATCCAGCGACCGCCCGAACGCACGAGGGGACGTGCCTCCTTGGCGAGGCGCGCGATATCGGCAGCAGTGAGTTCGATGTCGTCGAAGACGGCGGTCCAGCTGACGTTCGCCAGCTGATGGGCACCGACGCTGGTTTCGTTACCGCCCTCGGCCCAGAGGCGAAGCGACGGCGTGGGCTTGCGACGTGAGAGCGCGGGCACGCGCACATCGAAGCCGGCATCGGCGAGGACCGGCCCGACGTTGGTCATGAGCTCCCATGCCTCCGCTTGGCTGAGCACGACCTCGCCCCGGCGAAGACTTCCCGGCCGCTGCAGCTCGGGGAAGAGTCGTTCGAGGCGCAACAGATTGCCCTCGAGTTCGCGGCGGAGGTTGCCGGCGTTGACCAGCGCCACTTCGACGGGGATGAGCTGTTGGCCCTTGCCCGGTGCGAACACCGCGACATGCCATGCATCGCCGGAGTCGGGCGGGTCGAGCTGCACGATGAGCGGACGGTAGGTCTTCGAGGTGACTGGCGTGGCCCACCGTTCGAGAGCATTGGTGAGCTCGCCAGCGAGCGCCGGGGCCATGTCGAATGGTGAACCGTCGAGTCGGCTGAGGAAGGTCTCGCCGGCCTCGGGGAGCGACTTGGGATCGTCCGGAGCGGCAGGCACGTCGACGCGCTTGGCGGCGTCGTGACAGATGACGTCGACGACCTCACCGAGCACCGAGCGGGACATCGTGGCGCCATCGACCGAAGGCGAGAGAGCGGCGACTGCTCCGGGCATGGCATCGGCGATGCGCTTGAGATGGTCGCTGTCGACGAGGGCAGGGGTCCAGGTGACGGCGAATGCCGTGCGGTTGGGCGTGCGACGCCCGCCTCGTGAGCGGCGGATCGTGGGCACCATCGCACCGCGTGCAGCGAGCGATACGGCGAACGCACCGATGATGGAGAGCCAGCGGGCGCTCGGCCCGATGGGTTCGGCAGGCGGATCAGCAGCGAGGGAGAGCAGCCAGCCGAGGATGTCGGAGGTGTTGGCCTCAAGGGCGACGGCCTTGTCGCCGTTGGGCATCGGGATCGGCGCGCGACCTGACCACATGTCGGGAGCGTCGCAGGCATCGAGTGCGGTGCGGAGTTGATCAAGAGTGGCGAGCGGCGCATCGGGTCCGCCGAGCCAGGCGACGATGCGACCAGTGACCCATGAGAGCTGGAGGACGTTGAGGCCCGGAGTGAGCTCACCCGGTTCAGGTTGGATGCCGAGACGTCGGTCCAGGGCGATCTCGAGCATGCGCTGTTCGAGTTCGAGGTCGGTGATCACCTGTTGATCGTCGGGTCGGCGCAGGGCGCGGATCCGATCGAGCGATTCATCAGTCTCGGTCAGGCGGGCGATGAGCACGCGTCGCCATGCGTCCTCGTTGGCCTCGAGGATCTCAAGATCAGCCGATGTCGCTTCACCCCACGCGGCCGCCTCGATCATGGTTTCGAACCGTGGACCATCGACATCGATGAACGGGATCTCGACCGATGACGACGACTGGTCATCCTCGGATTCTGCGTTGAATTGTGAATCGTCTTGGGACACGAAAATCCTTGGTGAGCACGGTCGGATCCGGCGCATGGTGCAGGCGGAAACGCGTTCGTGATGTTGAGCCGATCCCCACGCCGGCGGGTGCTGCGTCCTACTGCTCCGGTGGGAGGGGAACCACCACACGGAGGGACGAGTCGACTGCTTCAGTCAGCCCATCGGTGCCGCACCGGACTGATCCGAGCAACGGAGAGACTCTATCGCCGGGGTTCACCCGAACGGCAATCGGCTCGATTCACAGGCCTCGAAGAAGTTCCCGCACATAGTCGGATTGGGGATCGTCGACGATTGCACTCAGCCGGCCTTGCTGGGTGATCCGACCAGACTCGAGCACGATGATCTCATCGGCGATCGCTCGAGCATCGATGATGTCGTGGGTGACGAGGATTGTCGGCACTGAGAGGTTGGCGAGGTGCGTGCGCAATTCGGATCGCATGTCCGCCCGGGTGGCTGCATCGAGAGCCGAAAGAGGTTCATCGAGGAGAAGCAGGGCCGGATCAGTTGCAAGGGCGCGGGCGAGCGCAACGCGCTGGGACTGACCTCCCGAGAGTTGATTGGGGAGCCGGGACCCGAGACCATCGAGCCCGAACCTGCAGAGCCAATTGTCGGCGACAGTGCGGGCGTTGGTCCTCGGAATCCTGCGGGCGCGCAGGCCGAATGCAACGTTCTCGCGAACTGTGAGATTTTCGAAGAGCCGCTGGCCCTGGAACACCATGCCGATCCGTCGCTGCTCGGTGGGCAGATGTATCCCTCTTCCGACGTCATCGAACACGAGATCGCCGAGGACCACTCGACCGATGTCGAGGGGGATCAGTCCGGCGAGTGCCCGCAGCAGGGAGGTCTTGCCCGCCCCATTCGGTCCGACGATCGCGGTGATTGTCCCGGGCTCGAGGTGAAGTTCAGCAGAAACAGAGAGGCTCCCGACATGGACACCGAGGTCGGCATCAAGCTGGCACCGGGTGGTCGGTCGGGTTGGGAGGGCGCTCATCGGGAGGCCTCCGAAGTCGGCGTGAGCCAGCGATCGCGCAGACCGACGAGCACGACGAAAGAGATCGCGATGAGCACGACGGAGAGCACCAGTGCCTGATCGGGATTGGTCTCGAGAGCCCGATACACGGCGAGCGGCGCTGTCTGTGTGGTGCCGGGAAGATTGCCGGCAAAGGTGATCGTGGCGCCGAACTCGCCGAGTGCTCTCGCCCATGCGAGCACCGCACCGGCGATCAGCGCCGGTCGAATTGCGGGCACTGTCACCCGGCGGAACGAGTACCAACTGCTGGCACCGAGCGTGCGCGCCGCCTCCTCCGGCCCTCGGTCAAGGCCCCGTAGTGCCGCCTCGACGGTGAGGACGAGGAAGGGCATGGCCACGAAGGTCTGCGCGATGACCACCCCGGCGGTGGAATAGGGGAGGTGTACGCCGAACCAGTCGGCAACTGGTCCACCGAGCAGTCCTCGACGTCCGTAGGCCGAGAACAGCGCAACGCCGGCCACAACGGGAGGGAGCACGAGCGAGAGCAGACACAGGGCACGCACGATCCTCCGACCGGGAAATTCGATGCGAGCCAGCACCCAGGCGAGCGGGACACCGAGAACGACCGACAGCAATGCCGCCAGCACTGAGCACTCGACCGAGAGGCGGAGCGCGTTGAGCGAATCGGGCTCGGTGATGATTCCCCATGCCGCGCTCCACGGAACCCGCCAGAGCAGGCCGAGGAACGGCAGGGCGAAAAACGCAACGGCGATGGTGGCGATTGCGATTGCCGGTAGCGGTGGTCGGGGGTCCATCCGCGGTGGCCGGCGGGCTTTGCCATCAGTGTCGGGTCGACCTGACGTCACTCGTGGTGAACGGGTCACGGTGAGATGAATCCGAATCGAGTCAGGATCGTCTGGCCCTCGGTGCCGTTGATGAAATCGATCCAGGCCTCGGCGGTCGAGTTGTGTCGCGCTCGGTAGAGCCGGGCGATCGGATACGACGCCATGACGTTCTGATTCATCGGGATGGTGATCCCGGCAGCGCGATCGCCGGCGGCCACCACATCGGTCGAGTAGACGATTCCGGCATCGGCCTCACCGGAGGTGATCTTGGTGACGATCCCCTTCACGTCGGGTTCGAAGCTGCTCGGCGCGACGGTGACGCCTGCTCGTTTGAGCACCTCGTCGGAGTACTTCCCGATGGGGACCTCCGGCGCACAGGTGATGTAGATCAGGTCGGGACGGGCGAGATCGGAAAGTGTGGCGATACCGAGAGGGTTGCCCTTCTCCACCATGATCTCGAGCGTGTTTGTCGTGAAGGTCGTGGCGGGTCCGGCCCGTTCTAGGGCCACACGCTGCATGGTTTCGTTATCGGCCGACGCGAACACGTCGATGGGGGCGCCATCGAGGATCTGCTGGGCCAGCGAGGAGGAACCTCCGAAAGAAAGCGTGATCGAGGTGCCGGGGTGGCTTGCCTCGAACTCGGCCTTGGCGGCCTCGAAGGCCCCGCTCAGCGACGACGCGGCGGCCACAGTGATCGACTTGGAGTTGCCATCGGATCCACAACCGGCGAGAAGACCACCGAGGAGGAGTGCAGCGAGACCGAGGAAGATGCCGAGGATGTTGAAGTGGCGTCGTGAGATGCGGCCGAGAGGCATGCGTCCACAGTAGTCAGCTTCTGACTACTGGTGGTCAGCGGCTGACGACTCTCGGGCGTGATCGGTAGTGTCGACCCATGGCCAGGTCGGAAACATCGCTCGCTGAATCGGTGTGTCTGGCGTTGGTGGTCACCGGCGTGGATTACGGGGGAGCGGTCGCCGATCTTCTTGCCCCCGGCGCCGAACTCGGTCGTATCTGGTCGCTCTCGAAGCCGCTCACCTACCGAGCCATCGATGCGCTGGTGGGCAGCGGCTTGGTCGACCGCAGTGGCATCGCGCCTGGTCGGGGTCGAGATCGAAGTCTGCTCCAGCCGAGCCGCATGGGGCGAGCTGCGACCCGTCGGTGGCTTGCTGAACCAGTTGGACACCTCCGCGATGTGCGCACCGAACTGTTGTTGAAGTTCTCGATCCTGGAACGCATGGGCAACCCACTCGAACCGCTCGCCATTGCCCAGCAGGAGTGGTTCGCGCCGATCATCGCCTCGATCACCGAAGAGACCTCGGCCGATGTGGTCTCGATCTGGCGACGCGAGCACGCCCAAGCAGTCGCGAAG
>WLCQ01000102.1 GCA_009705225.1 Actinomycetota bacterium
ACCGACGCCGCGCTGCTCACGCACCTGCGGCACCTACTTGCCCGCGCCGCCGAGCGCGAGCAGAACGGAGACAACCGATGACCCTTCGATTCTTTGCCACGCCGATGTGCGCTGTGCCCACCTGTCCTCATCTCTTCGAATACGCGGACCCGATCGAACGCGATTTCGGCGCCGCCAGTGGCCCGGAGGTGATCCGATGAGCGCCTGCGCACCGAAGTGCCCCGAGCATCTCAGCGGAGCGCCTGCGGCGCTGTGGGCCGACACCGTGGCCACCTTCGAGCTGGAGGCGCATCAGCTCGCCCTACTGGAGGCAGGCTGCGACGCCTACGCCCGGATGATCCACGCCCGCAGCACCGTGCTCGAGGTCGGGCCGATCATGCTCGACGGCAAGGGCACCCCGAAGGCGCACCCTGCCGTCGTGATCGAACGTGACAGCCGCCTCGCTATGGCGAGACTGCTGCGCGAGTTGGGCCTCGACATCCCCGTGCCAGACGCCCGCCCGAATCGTCGCGGAGGCTCGAAGTGGTAGCTCGTCGTAGGGAGGGCGCGAAGCGTCGCGAGGCTGAGACCTCCGAGGAGCGCTGGATGCGAATCCGGTCGGAGCGACGGTCGCTGCTCTATGGCCCTCTGCCCGATCGCGAGCGCTGCGTCGAGCTGCTCGCCGAGCATGAGCGCATGGTGCTCCGGGAGCGCGATTGGGCGCGGTTCTGTATGCGCGAGGGCGGCTCGACGAACGGCGCCTACTCGACCTGGACTCCGCTCGTGTTCTTCACCTATCCCGACCTCGACCCGACGAACAACGCGACCCGCGAGTTCTTCCGGTCGGACAAGTACCCGCCCGACCACACCGCACCGCAGCGCAGAAAGTGACCGCGACCCGTTGCCAGCGCGCGACGCCTCGCGTACGATTGTCAGCACAACTCAACACGGCACCGTGCCGGTCCGCTGGAGGCTCCGCCCCGCGACTGCTCACGGCATCCGAGAACGTCGACAGTGGCTCCGCCCGGACGATCCTCGCCACCGATCCCGACCGCGCTGGTTCACCCTGCGCGGTCACCGACCGAAAGGATGCCGAATGACGGCAACCCTCAGCCGTGGCACCGTCAAGGCGCTACGCGACCAACTAGCCAAGCGGCTCGCCGATGATCCCGACGATGCCGAGGTGATCGCCTCGGAAGCGTCCGAGGTGATCCGCAAACTGCACCTGGCACTCGAGCATCAGCTCGGCACCGCCGAACTCGAGGACAGAGACCTCCTAGCGAGCGAGGCTCGCAACTTCGCCGAGCTGCGAGACAGCATCGCCACACTGCAGGCAATCGAGAAGCGTGCGCAAACGCAGAGCTTCCGAAACCGCGGACTACCCGACGACTTCCTCGAGATCGTCGAGCGCAACCACGAAAAGACCAAGCGCCAACTGCGCAGCATCGCCGAGGACTCGGCGAGCACCGACCCCGAAGGATTCACCGTGACTAGTTCCTCACTCGAGGTTCGCTCCGAACCTCAGACCTACCGTCCCGATCGGCCTCACTCGTATTTCGTCGACATGGCGAAGCGGAGCCTGTTCGGCGACTCCGAAGCTGCGGCCCGCCTGCAGCGCCACTCCCTCGAGGTGGCCGCATCTCCTGAGATGCGCGCCGGATCGCGGACCGATGGCTCCGGCGGCGAGTTCGTGCCTCCCGCGTGGCTGATCAGCTCCTACGTTCCGCTCGCCCGACCGGGCCGAGTGACGGCGGACCTGTTCGCCAAGTTCGCACTGCCGCCGAACACCGACAGCATCAACATCCCGAAGATCACCACCGGCACCTCGGTCGCCGCTCAGACTGCCGACAACGCCACGGTGGCCTCTCAGGACATCGTGACGGCCTCGGTGACCGCCCCGGTGCAGACCTACGCCGGAAGCGTCGACTTCGCCCTGCAGCTCCTCGAGCAGTCTCCGATCGCCTTCGATCAGATGATCTACACCGACCTCGTTCGGGCGCAGGCTCAGACGATCGGCGCAGCGGTGCTCACCGGGACCGGTGCGAACGGACAGCTCGAAGGTCTGCTGACCAACGCCGACACCTCTCAGATCACCTTCACGTCGGCAAGCCCGACCGCCAGCGGCCTCTACAACGCCGTTGCGCAGGCCATCAACGCGGTCGTGACGAACCTCTACGCCATGCCCGACGCCGTGGTCATGTCGCCGAGGAGATGGCTGTGGCTCACCGAGCAGGTCGACACCTCGGGCCGCCCGCTCGTCGTCCCGACCGCTGGCGGCAGTCAGAGCGTGAACAGCCTCGCCCCGGCTGAGGCGCTCAGCCTCGGCGAACCGGTCGGAATGCTGCAGGGCCTCCCCGTGTACCTCGACGCTCTGATGCCGATCAACCTCGGCGCCGGAACGAACGAGGATCGCGTGATCGTCGGAAACTTCGCCAGCGCTCACCTTCACGAGTCAGGCGTGCGCACTCAGGTGTTCTTCGAACCTGGCGCCAAGAACCTCACTGTCACGGCCCGGCTCTACAGCTACGTCGCCTGCACCGGTGCGAAGCGCTACCCAAAGGCCTTCTCGATCATCAAGGGCACCGGCCTCGCCGCGACCCTGTAGGACTCGTCTCGGTTCGCCGTCCCTCGACAGGCGGCCCACGCCGAGCCGATAGAGACGCCCGCCCGCCCGATGATCGGGCGGGCGTCTCGCGTCCGGGCCTAATCTGTGCGCATGGCGAAACTTATGGCGGTACTCGGAGTGGTTGCGCTGCTCGTGCTCGGCGCGGGGTGTGGTTCGTCCGGCAGCGACGCAAGCACCCCGACAACGGCACTAGCGCCCAGAGTCGTTGGAACCCAATGCCTCGACGTAGGCACCCAAATTCTAGCGCCTTTTAATTTCGACGATCCCGACCCATCGCCCCCTTTTAGTAACCCGAATGGGGAACTCTTCTACGTCTGGTCAGATGGCACTATGTCGAAAGTCGAGAAAGCGAGCGTAGATACGAAGGGGTCTAAAGATCTCTTTCTGAGTTGCTACTCAGATGGGCACACGTTCGCGCTGCCGAACTACGGGCGGTAAGCGTCGACCTCGTCGAGCAGCTCGGAACGCAAACGGCCCGCCGCGAGGCGGGCCGTTTGTCGTCGTGATCGGTGGCGCTACTCGGCTGCTCGTCGCATATCCGCCTCGAGCCACGGTCGGAGCTGCTCTGCGAGTGTGACGGCGACGAGCAGTCCCGCCGCTGTCTGCGCTGGCTCGATCCCGGCGATGAGTGCCCGCTTCCACGTCTCGAGGTCGAGTCGCCACTCGCCCGGCGTGTAGGTGTTGTCTGTGGTCATGTTGTCTCCTGATTGTCCCTCTAACTTCGGCATTTCGCTAAGAGCGAGTGCCACCCCTGCAAGGGATCGCAGTCATGAGCACAGCGCTCACGTCGGGACGCCTTACAAGGAGAGGGTCGGGGGTTCGAATCCCTCAACGCCCACGGGATTCATTCTTCGATCGGATGTTTGGCATCCTCCCGAACTCACTTTTAGATTTGCCTGCATGACAACAGTTGGTCTCGTTCTTTACCCTCGATTCACAGCCCTAGACATCGTCGGACCCTTCCAGACGCTGGTCGACGTTCCCGGTCTCGACGTGTTCTTCGTCGCTGCCGAGGCGGGTCCCGTGGTGGACCACACCGGAAGACTCACCTTGGCGGCGGCGCACTCCTTCGAGGAGATCGAGGCTCTTGATGTCCTGGTTGTTCCCGGTGGTTTTGCTGATGCCGATATCGACCGTTCAGATCCCGTCGTCCAGTTCGTCGAGAAGATCCACCCGACGACCACTTGGACGACAAGTGTCTGCACGGGGTCCATCTACCTGGCGCACGCCGGGATCCTCGATGGAGTCACCGCAACGACGCATTGGGCCTCCCACGACAGACTCCGTGCTCTGGGAGCAGTGCCGACGGAGCAGCGGGTGGTCAGGCAGGGGAAGATCATCACGGCTGCCGGGGTCTCCTCTGGAATCGACATGGGCCTCGTCCTCGTTGCTGCACTTCAGGGCGATGAGATGGCCAAGGTCATCCAGCTGGCGATCGAATATGACCCCCAGCCGCCGTTCGATGCTGGTGCTCCATCGAAGGTCGCGCCGGAGCTACGGGATTTCGTGATGGGAATCTTCAGCGATCTGAACTGACAGGCCCCGACCGTCACCAGATGATCGGGCCGGTGGCCGGGGTATCGCGCGGGATGAGCCGGCAAATCAGAGCGAACACCCGGAGCAGCGAGATGATCACGACCTGACCGAGCTGGGCCGGAATCACACCGATCAACGGTCCGGCGGCGAAGTGGTCGGGTCCGCGATTCGGGTCGTGCGTGTGGACGTGGTGGCGGAGATGCGATGCCGGATGGAAACTGAAGGAGAGGGTCGGGGGTTCGAATCCCTCAACGCTCACGGCGAACTTCGATCTGCAGAGGCTCCGGCTTCGGCTCGCGCTCCGTTTAGGGATTCTGTTGCTCAACAACCTATGGTGGCGAGAGAATTTCTACAGCTATTGGGCGATTGCGGTCGCCGAGGAGATGTGTCGTGAAGATCCGTCGTCGAGTTACCCGAGACCCCCGCGCGATTCGCTCGAGGGTGCTGACATCGGTGCTGGCGCTCAGCGTCGTGGCCGCGGTGTTCACGACTGTCTCCGCCCCGGCAGGTGCCGCCACGTCGACCCCGCGTCCGGCTGCGTACACGCTCTCGAACATCCCTCTTGATCAGGTCAGTATCTGGCACGAGCGGCGTATCCCGGGAGTTACGCCCAACGCCGATCGGTTGACGCTTTCCACGATCATTCCTGACTACGACTTCAACCTCACCGGCGGCAACGGAGGCCTGTACCTGTCCGTGGGAGAACGCAACGCGCTCGGGGCCACCGACCCACTCGTCGGCGCCCGTGCTGTGGCCCGGTTCGAGCCCCGTCAATGTCGGAAGGTCGATGACAAAACACTGCTCGACTGCAAGTTGCCCAATGGTGACTGGGCCCGGGTGAGCTTCGACTCGCCCACGCCGGGTGCCGACCCGGCGATCATGGTTCAGGCCTCGGTCGAGAGCATCCTCGGTTGCGCTCTGAACCGGCCGGCGCGTTGCCGTCGACCCGCCGACCCGGATGCCGGGAAGATGCCCACCCGACCAGTGGTGAACATCGCCATAGGCGACACCTTGGTGCAGTTGAGCACTTCGAACTGCGGTCGTGCCTCGAGCGCATGGCAGGTCTGCAGCACCCGGGGCACTTCGCAGCTGCCCACCGGGGGCGCTCTGGTCGATGTGGTGGGAACGCGGTCCATGATGACCACTCCCGCCGCAGCGCAATCGGTCGACTCGCAGCCGGTGACGGCCCAGGAGGCGACTTCAGGATGCGGTGAGGCTTACCAGAACATCGGCGAGACCGAGATGCAGTTCTCCGGTGTGGTGTCGATGGTCCCGGTCGCAGGCGGGTTCCTTGGAACCATGTTGAAGGATAAGGCGTACAACAACGCCATCAATGCCTCGAACGCCGCGGATGCGTGCATCGAGGGCCAGATCGAGATCATCAACGAGCAGTTGGCGAACCTCCAAACGCAGATCACCCAGTTGCAGCTCGAGGCGCAGCAGGCCGCGGGAGTCTTCTACCAGAGCGAATTCGACCAGGATCAGGCCATCGCCGGCTCGTACGCCCAGCAGTACGCCGCGAGCCTGGCCACCATCTCTCCCGGTTCGGGCACCTCGGAAGGTCTCTTCGGGAATTTCATGCTCAACGTCGGGTTCTGGCAGCCCGGTGATGTGGTGGCATCCGGTTTCACTATCGACGACGCCACGACGCCGACTAACTTCCAATCCGCCGTCCAGGCGGTGAACCCGGGCAGCCAGACCCAATTCCAACAGGCGATCTCCAACCTCTCGGGCACCTCGCTGCTGTCCTCGAATTGTCCCGGCGGGACGTGTGCGAAGCAGGTGCTGCAGAACCCGAACAGTCAGCTCGTGGGTCTGTTCAACTCGAAGGCCGCCGCCCTTCAGGCGAATTGGAAGTTGAACGTGGGCGCAGGAACCGCTTCCGGCACGAATGTGGTCACGATCTACGACGACTACAACAACGGATTGAGCGATGACTACCAGTCCTCACTCAACTCCCTGCAGCAGGGTCTTACCCTCGAGCAGCTGACGAACCAGATGAACTTCCAGTACGCGCTCGACAACTGCTCGCCGACGACGTCTTGGAGTTCCTGCAGCCAGATCAAGTCCTGGGGACAGACACCGGGCACTTCGTTCAGTATTGCGAACCAGCCCGCAGGCTCGACCTGGAACGATGCCGTTATCGCGTACAACGCTGCGCAGAAGCAACTGTTCTCCGTCTACAAAGCTCGGACGAACCGCCTCGCCAGTACGACGCTGCAGTACCTGGTCAGCGACGTGCCGTTCGGCCCCCAGTCCTATCCAACCGGCTCGCTCCCGGTGACGGTCGGCTCGCAACAGCAGTCGCTCCCGGCGGTGAACTACTCAAAACTGATCGGTGCTGCGCTTCCCAGTGTGGCCGGTGGCCCCTCGCAGTATCCGATGATGGCGCTGCCCAATGCCGCCGGTGGCACCTGGCAGGACGCCGCCGCGCTTTATCAGTTCGGTGCGCTGTATAGCGCGCAGCAGTGTGCCGCGGCGGTGCTCAACAACGATGGCACTGAACTCCTCTCGACCGTTGTGGCCGACCCGGCGAACTGCCCGGTGCTGTTCGCCACCGGTGGTCTCGGTGCGCTCAACGACTCCAACTACGACGGAGATGCTCTGCAGCCCTACTACGCATCACCCACGGGAATCGTGCTCACTGGCGCCATGCAGGTCAACCTCCGACTCTGCAACCCAACCTCTTCGATGCTCACCTGGTACCAGCCCGGCACCAGCAACATCAACACCGCCGCCGGTCTCACCGCCGGCTCCTGGTACTTGAACTGCGGAAATTGGACGACGATCGGTGCCAGTGGTTGGACCTGCTTCCCGAACGCGCATTGCCCGAGTGCCTGGCAGCAGTCGTCCTCGACCTGGAACTGGGTGTCGAGCCAGTACTCCGGTGATGAGTCCGATTACCCCGATTACGTGTCGCACAACCACACGCTGAGCACCGGATCCAAGGTGATCCAGGCGTACGTCGTTTCCGGCCTTGCGCCGGCTTGGCAGTGGCAGTATCCGAACCCTGTCTGGTATGCCGCCTCCACCACCAACCTTTCCCATTCCAACTACAACGCATGGAACAACGCCAACTACTGGTATTCCACGATCAACATACCGACCAAGAACAACAAGACGGCGGTCACAGGAGTCATGTCCGTCCCGGTGGCGAGTCAGTCCACGGCAGGCGCGAATACGAACTCCCAGGCACAGGGATTCTTCATCCCGGTGGCGTTCACCCTTCAGTATTCGAGCAACAACACCTACACCTTTGGCTGGCAGCCCATGCAGAACACGACGATTGCGACGTCGGGTTTCACTTGCGACGGCTGGACCTGCACGGTGGCTGATGGGTCGGTGTGGAACGTGGCCAATCCGACCGGCACGTCAATGGTTTCCAACTACGACAACTCTGTCCAGATCCAGATGGAGCAGGTGGACTGAGGTCGCGGAACTCAGCCATCGGCTTCGGCTGGAAGTTCGGGTCCCTCAGCGCCTGCGGGATCCGTCGCCCGATTTGATCTTGTTGTTCGACGACACGGCAGCTCGCAGGATGGTGAGGTCGACCCCGATCGAATCAGCGAAATCCAGCAGCGCTGCTGTGTCCTTCGGGAAGCACCTTCCGCCGAATCCCCGTTCTTCGGTCACCACCGTGTGCGACTCGCCGATCCTCGGGTCGAGGAGAAGTCCTTCTCTGGTGCGGTCCCAGTCCGCGCCGACGGCGAGCGTGAGGTCGAAGAACTCGTTGAAGAGGGCCACCTTGGCGGCGAGGTACGAGTTCTCGAAGTACTTGATCAGTTCGGCTTCGGTTGCGGTGCACCGGAAGAAACGATGCGACGATGGTTCGAGCATCTGTAGAACGCTGATCGTGTCGTCGACGGTTTGAGCGTCGCCACCGACGATCGTGAACCCGATCGCGTCACGATCGTTCCAGAACGGACTCGACATCGGGCCCTCACCGAAGAACTCCGGGGAGAACGCTATTCGGCGCTTTGTGCGCTCCACGAGCGAATCGGTGGTGGAAGGCGGGACCGTCGACTTCAGCAGGATGAGGGGAGCGGTGCTCTGGGTGAGCGCAGTCTCGACCTGAGAGATGTCGCAGGAGCCTTCAGGGCGTGCGGGGGTTCCCACACAGATGAATTCGAGGTCGACTGTGGCCATCTCATCGCCCGGATAGGAGCCACCCTCGGCGATGTCGAAGGTGATGACCTCGACATCGGTGGGGAGTCCTGCTCGGATCGAGCGGCCGACGTGGCCCAGACCTGTAATTCCGATTCTCAAGGGTCTTCGCTTTCGATGAGGACAGATTTTGGATTAACTTGATTTAAATCTTAATTTTAGGAGCTCGTATGTCCTCCCAAAGCGATTCAGGACCCGACCAACGTGCTCATCGTGACCGTACCGGCAGGCGATCGTTGGCGGCGTCGTTCGTCGCGTTCCTGACCATCGTCCTGATGGTGCCGTTGGTGGCACCGGCCGGGGCACTCGCATCGCAGACGCCCGCGATGTCAGCAGCAGTTGTGCCATCAGTTGACTCCCAACCCGATCTCGCCAACGCGACCATCGGTCCGCTCGGTTCCGGAGTGCTGGAGCGCGGTCGAGTCCTCGGTGCCGATTTCGCAGCCGTCCCGCCCGCCACGGCTGTACCCGTTCCGGCCGAAGTCACTCCCGTCGAGTCCGGCGAGTTTGCGATCGAACTCCTGAGTCTCGGCACGCAGACCCTCTCGCGCGGTTCTGTGGTCTCGATGATGCTGATCAACGCCATCAAGGGGCACCCCTCCGCTGGCGTCACCGAATTCATAGATCTTCCTGCAGGTATCACGATGGATCCGGTCGACACTGCGGGCTGGCTCTGCACCGGTGGCGCGCAGCGCTCGATGTGTCGTCACGAAGGTCCGCTCGCCGGTTCGGGCGGCGAACTCATCACCATCATGTTTCGGGCGCTCTCGAATGCGCCTCTCGGCGACGTGACCGTGCATGTGTCGGCCACAACCGACGATGGTCGTCTGAGTGCCGAGAAGGATGTGACGCTCACCATTGCCGAAGCGGTCGCTGCTGAGCCGACGACAACGCCGACGACAACGCCGACGACGACGCCGACGACGACACCGACGACGACACCGACGATGACACCGACGACGACACCGACG
>WLCQ01000103.1 GCA_009705225.1 Actinomycetota bacterium
CGCCATCGCCGGCGCTGCGCTGGTTGTGGTGCTCGGCGCCATCACCTATTCGAAGAAGCAGGGTGGCGGCTCCATGATGGATGAGGCTCCGGTCTCCACCAACGCCTGATCTGCAGGTCATCGGTTGGGAGTTCGCCCGACCAGCAATGTGAGAGGGGCCCGGCTTCGGCCGGGCCCCTCTCGCGTTCACAGTCGGACAACGCCGAAGGACCGGGAATCACTTCAAGTCTGCATCTCCCGACAACAGCGGTTCGTTCAACCAATCGGCCTTCGTGAATCCCCGACGAACCAGAAACGCATTGCCCGCCACGGCGATGACAACTCCGATGAGGATCGGATGCAGGGCGAATCCGGCAACCACGCCAGCGATCACCAACGGGATGAGCCAAAGGTAGAAGAACCGGTACCAAGGTCGCGTGCGCTGAAAGCGGGCGAATCCCACGGCGAGACGAGCATCCTCGGCATTCTCCTGCTGACGACCGATACGCACGAGTCGGCGGATCTGTCGACGGGTGGGCTTGTCGAGAGCATTCCATTCGGCCGCGAACGCCGGATCGACGTTCGATGCAGCTGATCCTGATGACGCCGCCGGTCGTGATGAGGACCGGGACGACGTGAGCTTTCCTGAGCGGGGGGTAGAAGCCATGACCAGCAGGTTGCCCGACTCAGACCGGACTGACAAGCCGATCACCGCCGAGGTCACAGAGTGTTCACACTCGGGTCGACGGACGGCAGTTCTGTAGAGCTGCAGATGCTGGATCCGTTCACCGAAACGCGCAGCCCACGAATCGCGCCCAGGAACGCGGAAGGGCCCGGTGGATTTCTCCACCGGGCCCTCGTGTCTCCGATCGGAGGATGCGTCAGGCGTCCGAGGACACCAGACCCTCGTGGGTTCCCGAGAACTCGGGATAGGCGAGCACGCCCATCTCCGGAATGTCGAGACCGGCGATCTCCTCTTCCTTGTCGCTGCGGATACCACCCTTGGTGAGGGCGTTCTGGATCTTGAAGAAGGCGAACGCCACTCCAAGGATCAGGGTCCACAGCACGACCACACCGGCGAGCTGGGCCAGGAGCTGGCCTGCACCGTTGCCGCCGTAGAACAGCCCGGTCACACCGTCGGCGACACCGTCGGTGACCGAAGTGGTGGTGCCGTTCCAGCCGATACCAGCACCGCCGGCATCGAGGCCGTACTTGCCGTTGGCCAGGAGGCCGACGGCAATGACGCCCAGGGTTCCGCAGACACCGTGCACGGCGATTGCGCCCACCGGATCATCGATCTTGAGCTTGCGTTCGATGAAGAACACCGCTTCGATCACGACAACACCGGCGAACAGGCCGAGCAGGGCTGCCACCCACGGATCAACGAACGCACAGGGTGCGGTGATGATCACCAGGCCGGCGAGCAGACCGTTGGCCATCATGGCCGGATCGGGCTTGCCGGTGCGCTTCCAGATCCACAGCATTGCGCTGAAGCCACCGAAGGCTCCGGCCAGTGCGGTGTTGACCGCCACGACACCGATCTGCGGGTCGCTCGATGCGAAGGTGGAAGCGGCGTTGAAGCCGAACCAGCCGAACAGCAGGATGAACGTGCCGAGCAGGGCCATCGGAATGTGGTGGCCGGGAAGGGCGCGGGGCTTGCCGTCCTTGCCGAACTTTCCGATACGAGGGCCGAGCACGATGGCACCAGCCAGAGCGGCCACACCACCGGCAGCGTGAACCACGCCGGAACCAGCGAAGTCGACGTAGCCATTGCCCCAGTTCAGCGAGTTCCCGAGCTTGGCGAGCCAGCCGCCACCCCAGGTCCATGCACCGAACAGCGGGTAGTAGATGGCGCCGCAGAACAGGCCCCAGATCACGAACGACTTGAACTTCCAGCGCTCAGCCATCGACCCGGTCGGGATGGTGGCCGTGGTGTCCATGAAGGCCACCATGTAGAGGAAGAACGCAGCCGCTGCGCCGGAATAGGCAAGGTCGGAACCGTCGAACCAGGTGCCGGCCCAGCCGCCCTGCCACAGGAACACCCAGTCACCGGAACCGATGAGAGCGCCACCAGCAGCGTGGTTGAGGCCATAGTCGAAGCCCGGGAGCAGGTAGCTATAGCCACCGAACATGAACGACCAACCCACGAGGAAGAAGCCGACGAACCCGAGGAAGAAGATCGCCAGGTTCGTGCTCACCACGTGGGCGGCGTGCTTGGCCCGGCAGAAGCCGGTCTCGACCAGCGCGAAGCCGGCCTGCATGAAGATGACCAATGCCGCACCGATGACGATCCACAGCAGGTTGCCCGACTGGATGGCGTGATCGGCGGTTGCAGCAACAGTTTCGAGGTCGGCCGCCGGGGCCTCCTCGGTAAGGGTCTGAGCGAAGGCGGTCCCGCCAAGGGCAAGCAGTGTGCCTGCACCGACGAGGGCGCCAACAGCGATCCGCTTGGCGTTCAGGGGAATTCTCCGTGTGTTCGGGGCCTCAATGGCCGTTGATGTGGATGCAAGGGCGTTCACAGCGCGTCTCCGTCCCGCTCACCGGTGCGGATACGCACAACGGCACTGGCCGGGGTGACCCAGATCTTGCCGTCGCCGATCTTGTCGGTCCGGGCGGCGACCATGATGGCGTCGATCACCCGTTCGGTGTCAGCCTCGTTACAGAGGATCTCGACCTTGACCTTGGGGAGAAGGTCGACCTTGTACTCAGCTCCGCGATAGGTCTCAGTGTGTCCGCCCTGACGACCGAATCCCTTGACCTCGTCCACCGTCATGCCGGGCATGTCGATGGCTTTGAGCGCGTCCTTCACCTCCTCCAACTTGTGCGGTTTGATCACCGCGGTCACCAGATTGACCATGTCTCCTCCTCGAAGATGAGCGTGTTGCTCGTGAAATCACAGCGGGTCGGTCCGACCACGCTGTCGGGACCTCATCAGTCACCGGGCCGGTTTCTGACGCGTCCATGACCGTACGGACGGCGGATTTCCCATCCGTGTTGGGACTGTTACACGAAATGGCCATATTTCTGAACTGAATCTGACTAAATGAGCCCACCGTCGGACGGGGCGACTGTCGGCAGCGACAGCACGAAGGCGGCCCCTCCGCCATCAGCGTCCTCGACACGGATCGACCCTCCGTGGCTGACGGCGGTCTGTTCGACGATGGCGAGCCCGAGTCCAGACCCGGGCAAAGCGCGAGCGCCCGCGGAGCGGTAGAAGCGCTCGAAGATGTGTGCACGATCGGCGAGCGGAACGCCCGGACCGTGATCGCGCACGGTGACCACGCCAGCGGCAAGCGTTATCTCGATCGGGGCAGGAGCATCGCTGAACTTGGCGGCGTTCTCGAGCAGGTTGCTGACGGCACGGGCGAGATCGCGAGGTCGACCGATGACCGAGCAGCTCGAGATGTTGGTGAGGATCTCGCGACCGGTTCGCCGTCGAACACGCTCTGTCGCCCGCTCAACGAGTTGATCGAGCGCGACGAGCTGCTCGGGTTCGTCGTCGTACGTATCGGTGGCCAATTGCACGAGCTCATCGACCAACGCCCCGAGTTCACGGGTCTCAGCTTCGAGATCATTGAGGATGGAACGACGCGTCTCCTCGGGGAGCGACTCGTAGCGCTGAAGGGTCTCGACGTTGGTTCGGAGACTGGTGAGTGGCGTGCGAAGTTCGTGCCCGGCATCCTGCACCAGCTGTTGCTGCTGCTCGCGGGAACGACCCAGCGCACCCAACATCGTGGCGAATGCCCGACCGAGACGACCCGGTTCGTCATTGCCGCTCACTGGAATGGGAACATCGAGGCGGCCGGTGGTAGCCACCTCCTCGGCGGCGTCGGTGAGCTGCACGAGCGGTTCGGTGGCGCGGCGAGCGATGAGCCACCCAGCACCGGCCCCGAGCGCAGCCGTAGCTGCCGCCACGAGCAACAGCCACCAACGCAGACCGTCGAGGACGCGCTGGGACTCCCCGTAGTCACGAGCGATCTGCACGGCACCACCAGCGGGCAGCGCAACGGTCTGCACCCGATAGGTGTGCGAGTCGACTTGCACCGTGCGGGTGCGCACACCACCGCCGGACCGGGCCAGCACCTGATCTTCGGCATCAACCGGCAGTGCGACCGAACCCACCGAGGCCACGGCGACCCCGGCCGGCGAGATGCACTGGAACGCCACGCCCTCGACGCCGTCATCGCCGATTCGAGGGCCGCCGGGGTTCTGGTTGGGTCCGCGCCGGCCGCACAGCGCACCGGCATCACGACCATCACGATCCTGGAATCGTTGCCCATAGGAATCGAGATAAGAATCCACCTCGGCCCGGACCCGCTGGTCAGTGGTGACGAACGCGGTGAACGCCACGACCACAGCGGCGAGACCGGCGAGCACGGCAAGAGCCACAGCGATACGAACCCGGAGCGTCATGAGCTGCGCAGCGTGTATCCGACGCCGCGGACGGTCTGGATGAGTCGGCTCTCGCCACCCTCCTCGGTCTTGCGACGGAGGTACCCGATGTAGACCGCGAGCGCCTTGGAATCCGGCCCGAAGTCGTAGCCCCAGATGCGGTCATAGATGGTGGAGTGCGAAAGCACCACGCCGGCGTTGTAGGCGAGCAGTTGCAGCAGATCGAACTCGGTCTTCGTGAGCTCCATCTCGCGCTCACCGCGCCAGGCCCGGCGGGATGCGTCGTCGATGCGGAGGTCCTCGACGGTGACCTCACGTTGCTCGACCTCATCATCGCCATATGTGCTGCGCCGCAGCAGGGACCGGATGCGGGCGAACAGTTCATCAAGCGAGAACGGCTTCGGTAGGTAGTCGTCGGCGCCGGCGTCGAGACCCGACACCCGGTCGGACACTTCGGTACGGGCGGTGAGCACGAGGATGGGGATGCGGGAGCCGGCGGACCGGAGTCGTCGGCACACCGTGAGCCCGTCGACATTCGGCATGCCGAGATCGAGCACAAGAAGATCGACGCCACCGGCGCCAGCAACCTCAAGCGCTGCAGCTCCGTCGCTCACGGCGGTGACGGTGTATCCCTCGAGCTCGAGTGCCCGGGAGACCGATTCCCGGACGGCCCGGTCGTCCTCGGCGATCACGATGGCAGCTGTCATGGATCCCATTCCTAGTACGACCTCGTGAGACGACGGTAAGAATCCAGATCCGAAATCACGCGTGCAGCGGCGTGCGCTCCCCTGATCGCGGCGGAACATCTAGGGTTTGCTCCCATGACCTCAGATCTTCCTGACAACTCCTCCTCCACCGAGGAAGAGCTGCCCTCCTCCGATGACGCCAGTATCGAGACCTCACTCGGGCGCAGCAGCGAAGGCTTGGGTGAGAGCACCATCACCAACGACCTCACCGAAACCACCGCGACGGATTCGGACGCCGAGGTCGCAGAGGAGGGCGTGGACTGGTCATCAGTGACGGGCGCGACTACCTCCGCGGCCCCAGCAGGCAGCAGCCGAACCAAGGTCATCATCGGCGTCCTCGTTGCCCTACTTGTTGTCGCCGGCGTCGCCATCTTCATGATGAACCGCAGCGACTCCTCTCCGAAGGATTCGTCGGAGACCGACACATCGATCCCGGTCAAGACCAAGTCGCTCGACGGTGTAAAGGTCGAGGGCGCGTTCGGCGAGAAGCCCACCATCACATTCAAGCCCGCCTACGTCGGTAGCGAGGAGTCGTTCAAGGTCCTCTCCGAGGGCGACGGCCCCATCGTCGAGGATGGCCAGCGGGTCACCCTCAACTACCTCGCAGTGAGTGGTGCTGACGGCTCGGAGCTCGACTCCACATTCGGTCAGGCCCCGCAGGCGATCACCGCCAGCAAGACTTCGCTCACCGATGTGCTCGCCAATGCGCTCGTCGGACAGCATGTCGGCACCCGGGTGCTCGTCGCCGGCGACCAAACCCAGGCCCAGCCGGCCGCATGGGTGCTGTTCGTGTTCGACATCGTGAGCGCTGAGACCCTCCCCACCTCCGCCAGCGGCACGGAACAGGCCCCCCAGCCCGGCTTCCCGACCATCACCGTCGAGAACGGCGAACCCACGATCGCAACGCCCACAGGCACTGCCCCAACCGTTTTGAAGACCGAGGTTCTCATCAAGGGCAATGGACCGGCCGTCACCTCCGGTCAGACCGTGACAATGCAGTACACCGGCATCATCTGGGCCACCGGCACGGAGTTCGACTCCTCATGGGGCGGAGACCCCGTGGACTTCCCGATCGGCGGCGGTCAGGTCATCCCCGGTTTCGATGAGGGACTCATCGGCCAGACCGTGGGCTCACGGGTGGTCCTCATCATTCCGCCCGACAAGGGCTACGGCACCAGTGGGAACAGCCAGGCCGGCATCAGCGGCACCGACACCCTCGTGTTCGTGGTCGACATCCTCGCCGCCTCCTGAGCGTCGACTTCTGGCTCTCATGACGCCTGCGGTCGGTCCTAAGGATGGTCCGATGAACACGTCGATCCTGACCGCGGTTCGAACCCGAGTCGGTCGCATTCGGCGAGCGGCACGCAGGATCATCGTGCGATCCCGCCAGGCCGCCCGGAGACTCGATCCAGCCACGTCCCAGCGGTACAAGGACCATGTCATCTCGCGGGCACTCGAGACACCCCTCGGCGAGTATCCGTTCTTTCATCTTTCCATCGCGGAGATCCTGCCGCCGGACCTCTTTGAGGGCCTCCGGAAGCTCATGTCGCAGGAGAAGAACTCGGGGGCGCGCCAAGACCGCGGGCAGGACAGCCCGCTCTACGTCACGAGGCGATCTCCCCTCTACGACAGCATGGACCGTCACGCCCTCCATCTCCGAAGGATCTTCAACGATCCCGAGGTGATCCGAGCCTTTCTGTCGCGGTTCTATGTAAATCCGACAGATGAACTCGTGCAGTCCCTTTCGATCCTTGACCGTGAGTTTGAGTTCACCTATTGCGAACCGGATCGATTCCAGAACATCCACTGTGATCTCCCCACCAAGTACCTCTCATTCGTCATCTACTTCGCCGATGGTGAATTGACTCCCGAGGAGCAACGCCGCAACGGCACCGTGCTCTACAACGCGGATGTCGAACCGGTGTACAGCGCCGAATTCGAGGCCAACAGGGCGGTCTGCTTCGCTTCTCATTTCCGGTCGTACCATGGGTTCTCGACGACGATCCACCGTGATGCTCTCGTGATCTTCATCGTCGATCGATCCCTCAACGATGCGTGGTTTCGTGCCCGGCCCTGGGCCGAGAAATCACCGTTCCCCTTCTGGGCCGAGCGGATGGAGCACAAGCTGCGCTCGGCCCCCATGCTGGAGTTCAGCAACGACCCCGATGCGATTTCCGCTGCCCGTGCATCGACCAGAGTCAATGCTCCTGAGGGTCGGGTGCTCGTCGACGACGACGGACGTCCGGTCCCCCCCCGCCAAGTGCACTGAGCACTGAGCAGGACGTCATGCAGGATGCTCAGCACGAGTCCCGACGAGTTCCATGGCGTCGAGAGCTGATTCCAGGATTGTGATCTGCTGATCGGGTAGCCACGTCTCCAGTAGGTGCTCGAGTTTGTGATCGAGTGAGCGGACAGCGAGCACGTCGACGTCAAGGAGTAGTGCCGTGATCGAGGCATGGAGTCGGTCGGTGACAAGGAGCTCCGCAGCGCGCACCTGACGAGCAGCGGCGGCGGCGAGGATCGATGCGTGTCGGATGAACGCCCTGGTGCGGATCCGGTCGGCGAGTCCTCCGCGTCGCCGGCCCAATGCAGAGATGACCCAGTTGACCGGACGGATCACGATCTTCTCCGGCCAGGCGAGCGACCAGTCCCGGTTCATTCCCAGTTCATCGGCGAGTCGACGCAGACCAGTGGTTTCCCGATCCCGCCGACCGAGGATCGATACGGAGACTCGTCGGCGCAAGGTGGTACGGGGTGGCCGCCACGGCACCAACCCGAAGGCCATGTCCGGAACCAAGTGGGAACGACACTTCGGGAAGTGGGTCCGGGCGAACTCGAAGCTCGACCGGTCTCGCCAGGTCAGGGTCAGATCGGGATGCGCCTCAAGTGAGCGTCGACACTCGTCGATCCCCGCCCTATCGACGAAATGGACGCTCTGGGGCAATGAGATCACCCTGCGATCCGACAGGTCGACGAGTACCCGTTGCCGGAACTGCTCATGTTCGGGGTAGAGATCGCCGAAGTTGCCTCCACCGTGGATGAGCATCACGGTATCGGCCGGGTGCTCTCGCAATCGCTCAGGCTCGTAGGTGTGGATATCGCTCACCGACACAACCTTGATCCCCATTCGGCGTAGCAGCGCCAGCTCACCGCAGAAGATCAGCGCGTCGCCGAAGTTGCGGTGATGGGGGAAATCAAGGATCGCCACCTGACGCACGCCCTTCAGGAGCTCGGCAAGTGCTCGATGCGCCTCGTCCCGGACTCCGAGCAGCGCCTTCCGATCGACCTGTGTAAACCGCGCGCTCACTCGGCAGTACTGCCGTTCGGCGATGCCTCGGCGCCGAAGCCGCTCAGCAGGTTCGCCATGAGCGGTGAGTCCGGTGAACCGGTCACGAACGACGGTGCAACCGCGAGTTCGTCGGCGTGCGCAGCCAGCGACTCCGGAGTGAGCTCCCGATCGGTGAAGCCCTCGTTCACGGCGAACGCCACCTGCGCCACATGCCCGGCGCCCACGGCGTAGCACTTGCCAGTCACATCGCAGCTCTCATGGGCGAGCCAGGCCACCAGTGGCGCCACCTTGCGCGGGTGCAGCCATTCGGCGAGTTCCTCGCTCCAGGGGATGGGGCCGAAACCGGTGCCGAGCCGGGTCTTCGCATAGGGGGCGATGACATTGACGTTGATCCCGAGGGGTGCGCCCTCGGCCGCCATGGCGATGGTGAGACCGATGACGCCGGCCTTCGCCATGGAATACACGCTGGAGCGCTCGAAACCGCCGTAGCCGGCCCCTGAGGACACGTTGATGATGCGACCGCCACCGTTGGCTTCCATCGCCCGCCACGCAGCCCGGCCCACGTTGAGCGTGCCAAGCAGTTGGGTGGAGATCACCGTGGCAATGTGTTCATCTGGGAACGTGGCGAAGGGCTGCATCCGCACCTGACCAGCATTGTTGACGCAGATATCCACCTTGCCGAAGGCGTCGAGCGCGGTAGCCAC
>WLCQ01000104.1 GCA_009705225.1 Actinomycetota bacterium
CGTGGAGCGCACACCCTTCGGGAATCCGGTCGTGCCCGATGTGTAGAACATCGGCCCACCGCGCTGGGCATCGTCAATCTCACCGTCATGACTGCTCGCGAGTGCGTCCTCATAGGACTCGAAACCATCGGGGAGAGCGGAGGCATCGATCACCAGCCGGGCTCGGAGCGCCGACGCCTCGGCCAGCGCCAATGCGTCGAGCACCACAGGCAACCACCGTTCATCAGTGATGACCGCTGCCGCCGATGCATCATCAATCACGTAGGCGACCTCGCGAGCCACGAGATGCCAGTTGACCGGAACCAGCAGCCAGCCAGCGTGCGCGCACGCAAGCGATGCTTCGATGAACTCGGACTGATTGCCGAGCATGGTGACCACGGCGTCGCCCGCTACCAAGCCACGGGCCCGCAATGCATGCACCAGGCGGGTCACCCGCGAATCGAGCTCGACCCACGATGTCGTACCGCGGTCGTCGATGATCGCCGGCTCATCACCACGTTCGGCAACGATCGGCCCGAGAACAGCGGTCATGGCCGCACCGCCAGTTCGAAGTTCATGGGTCGGTGGGTGCGGATCGCGTGAAGCCGAAGACGGAACATGACGGGCAACGTAGCAACAGCGCAGCGGACCCGCCTGCCTTCCGTCGCCTACGGGTCGCAGACTGCGACCGGTAGTGTCCGGGAGTGGCCTCTCCCGTTGATCGTCCCGCACTCCAACGCAGCGCGATCATCGACGCAGCCCGGGAGATGATTGTGGCCGGCGGACTCGAGGCGCTGTCGCTGCGGCGTCTCGCCCGACAGCTGGGGGTCACCGCACCGGCGCTCTATGGCTACGTGCACAGCAAGCAGGATCTGCTCAGCGCCATTGCCGAGGCCGAAATCGAGCGGCTCTCGTCCCGGTTCACTGATGTTGATGACGCCGACCCGATCGATCGCATCCGGGCGCACAGCCGCGCATACATCACCTATGCCCGTGAGAATCCCGAACTGTTCCAGGTCATGCTGCTGGCACCGCCGGCTCTGCCCGATTCAGGGGTTCCCGACGAAGCCGTGGCTCCATCCACAACAAACGCGTTCTCCACGGCAGCCGGAGCAATCGAGGACGCCATCGCCGCCGGCAGCATCGAAGCCGATGACCCCCAGATGGTTGCGCTCATGCTCTGGAGCGGCGCCCACGGCGTTGCCACCGTGCTGCAGCTCGGCTTCGATCTCCCAACGGAGTTCGAAGACGCCATGATCAACGAGATGACCGATCGTCTGCTTTCCGGTTACGGATACCGGGGCTGAACCCGCCGGCTCGGCGCAGAACCTCACGCATCAGGGACCGCGACTGGGGTAAACAGTGTTAGGTGCCAGCGGCTCTGCCCCCAGGGGCGGTCACCGCAGGGTACGTGCACCGCAACCAGGGGGAAGAAACACCATGAGCCGCAGCATGAGCCGCACCTTGTCAATGGTGACATCAGTCGCCACCGCCGCCGTCCTGATCCTCTCCGTTGCCGCGTGCAGCGAAAGCACCAGCCAGGAGAGTTCGTCGACCACACTCGCCAAGAGCTGTGAGGCCACTGCGCTGCTCGACTGCGCCCGGCAGTCAGTGCTCGCTCCATACACACCCGACAAGCCCACCGTGGCCACCGGCGAGCCGATCAACCTCGGCATGATCAATCAGGACAACACCGTCGCTGGTTCCTTCCCCGAACTGAGCCTGGCGGTGAAGGCCGGTATCGAGTTCATCAACAAGGAGATGGGCGGCGTGAAGGGTCGCCCGCTCGCCCTCGAGGTCTGCAACACCGAGTTCTCCGCCGAGGGATCCACCAACTGCGCCCAGAAGTTCGTGCAGCAGAAGTTCCCCGCCGTGCTCGGCGGCATCGACGTCTTCGGAAACGGCATCGACACCCTCGCCGACAACAAGATCCCCTACGTGGGTGGCATCCCGGTCAGTTCGCAGTCGTTCAGCTCCCCCAACTCGTTCCAATGGAGCGGTGGCAGTCAGGCGGCCGCAGTCGCATTTGCTTGGTACGCAACTGAAGAGCTGCAAGCCAAGAAGGTCTCCATCGTCTACGGCGAGTTCGGTTCGATCGCCGCAAGCGCCCAGATGGGCAAGAAGGTCCTCGAGGACAAAGGCGTCTCGGTGCAGATGGTCCCGTATCCGGTGATGTCCACTGATCTCAGCCCCGCCATCAACGCCGCAGCCTCAAGCACTCCCGATGCGATCTTCCTCATGGCTGCTGATACCGGCTGCAAGGGCGGCTTCGACGGCATCGCTGCCCTCGGCATCAAGGTCGCATCGTTCTACGTGGGCGCATGCGCTGCCCCCGGGATCATCAGCCAAGTCGACGCCACGAAAACCAATGGCGCCTACTTCAATGTCGAGGGCCCGATCATGGGTGATCCGCCGATCCCCGACAACCTGCTCTACTCCGGCGTGATCAACAAGTATGGCAACGGCCTCGACCCCGTGGGTGCCGGCACAGTGACCTTCCGAGCGCTCATGAATCTCTACGCGATCCTCAACCAGATCGACGGCGATATCACCCCGGCAGCGATCACCGCAGCGCTCGAAGCAACCGTCGACGCGCCGAACTTCGCTGGTCATCCCTACACCTGCAACCACAAACAGTTCGTGGGGCTTCCCGCCGTGTGCTCGCCGCAGCAGATCCTCGCCCAGATCGACAACCGGAAGCTGAGCCAGATCACCGACTGGATTGACGTCGGCACGATCTACAAGGGCTGACCCCCGAGGCCCCGGAGGATCCCATCAGCACCTACATCGGATATCTGCTCGCCGGACTCGGCGGTGGGGCGGTCATCGCCTCGCTCGCCCTCGGCCTGATCCTGACCCATCGTTCCTCAGGGGTCGTCAATTTCGCGCACGCCGCCATGGGCGTCTACGTCGCGTTCGCCTACTTCGAGTTCCGCGAAACCGGCGACTGGGTGCTGCCCATCATCGGCCTGCCAGCACGAGTGCATCTGATGCCGCGGCCCACATTGGTCACCGCGCTGGTGTTCGCAGTCATCCTCGGCGCATTGCTCGGGGTGCTGGTGCATCTGTTGGTGTTCCGCCCATTGCGTCGCTCCTCGGCGCTGGCCCGGGTCGTGGCCGCCCTCGGACTCATGCTCTATCTCCAGGAGATCGTGCGTCTTCGATTCCCGGTCAGCGGCGCAGCAGTGGTTGCCCATCGCCCGGTGCTGCCCGACTCTCCCGTCCGCCTGTTCGGCACTGCGGTCACCGAGAACCGCCTGATCCTGGCGGTACTCGCGGTCGTGGTAGCGGCTGCGCTCACTGCGCTGTTCCGCTTCACCCGGTTCGGACTCGCCACCCGGGCGGCCGAAGGAAACGAGAAGGGCGCGCTCCTGCTGGGAATCGCCCCGGACCGACTTGCTGGTGTGTGCTGGGCCATCGCCTCGGTGCTCGCCGGACTCGCGGTCATCCTCATCGAACCCATTGCCGGGCTGAGCCCCACCACCTCACTGCTCGTCATTCCCGCACTTGCCGCAGCAATGATCGCCAGCCTCCACTCGTTCGCGCTGGCGACAATCGCCGGTCTCGCCATTGGTATGGCCCAATCACTCGTGCTCGGGTGGGCGGTACGTCCCGATACCCACCTCATCCCCGACTGGCTCCCCACCACCGGTTTGCAACAACTCATTCCGGCCATCGTGATCATCGTGGTGCTCATCCGCAATGGCGATGCGCTGCCTGATCGTTCGGCAATTGCCTCGCGGCGACTTCCACCCTCACCCCGTCCACGCCATGTCCTGTTGTGGACGATCGGGCTCGTCGGCATCGTGTCGGTTGCGCTCGTCACCGTTGGCGCCGGGTACCGCCACGCTCTCATCGTGTCGATGGTGTTCGGTCTGCTCGCTCTATCGGTCGTGGTGCTCACCGGCTACAGCGGACAGATCTCGCTTGCCCAATTGGCCTTCGCCGGTGTCGCCGGGTTCGCCGCGATCCGACTCACCGAGCACCATGTGCCGTTCCCCATCGCGCTCGTTCTGGCCTCGCTGATCGCCACCGTCATCGGCGTGCTCGTCGGCTGGCCCGCTACCAGGGTGCGCGGAATGAGCCTCGCGATCGCCACACTCGCGTTGGCCGTGGCCATCGAAGGACTCGTGCTCGCCAGCACCGCTCTCTCCAACGGTCAGGCCGGATCAGCGGCACCGCGTCCGTACTTCTTCGGTATCGATGTTGGTATCGGCGCCACGGGCGACGACAACTTCCGGCCGGCATTCGGGTTCCTCTGTCTGGCCATCCTCACCCTTGCCTGCCTCGCTGTTGCGAACCTCCGACGCAACCGCACCGGTCTGCGTTGGCTCGCGGTGCGGGCCAACGAACGCGCTGCAGCCGCGGCCGGCATCGATGTCACCCGGGCCAAGCTCGGCGCCTTCGCCGTGTCGTCGTTCCTTGCAGGGTTGTGCGGCGTGCTCATGGCGTTCTCGGTCACCACACTCTCGCCCACCTCTTTCATGGTGATCGGCTCGCTGGTGGCCGTGGCGATGACCTACCTCGCTGGCGTCTCGAGCGTGGGTGGCGCCCTGTTGGCCGGCATGCTTGCGCAATCGGGCATCCTTGTCACAACCATCAACGAAACCAGCGGTTCGGACTCTTCGAAGTCAGTCTTCGCAATCAGCGGCTTGGCGCTCATCGTTGCGGCCATCTGGGTGCCCGAAGGCATAACCGGGCTCGTGCGGTCACGCTTCACACGGTCAACTCCTGCACCCACACCGGCCCTCAACCCCACGCCCGCGGCTGTACTCCTCAGCGCAGACGGTGAAGCATGAGTCTTCTCGACGTCGACAATCTCAGCGTGAAACACGGCGTACTGATCGCCCTCGATGGCGTGCGGCTTCGCGTTGATGAAGGGCAGATCGTCGGTCTGATCGGTCCCAACGGCGCTGGTAAGACCACGTTCATCGACACCGTCACCGGCTTCACCAGGGCGACCAACGGGCAGATCACCTTCGATGGCCGTGACATCACACGCGCTCCGGGCCATCAGCGATCGCTCGCTGGACTCGTGCGCACGTTCCAGTCGCTCGAACTGTTCGATGACATGACCGTGCTCGACAATCTCGCCGTCAGCACACAGTCACCTTCGCTGTGGGCGACGATCACCGATGCGCTCTGGCCGAAGTCCCACGACCTCTCGCACGCGCATCGCGTGCTCGATCTCCTCGACCTCTGGCCCGTAGCTGACCGACTCCCCACCGAACTGTCCAACGGGCAACGACACGTGGTGGCCCTTGGCCGAGCGCTGGCATCCTCGCCGCGTCTTGTCCTTCTCGATGAGCCCGCCGCCGGACTCGATCCCACCGAGACCGCAGAACTCGCTGCCACTCTGCGCAAGCTGCCGGCAATCGGAACCAGCGTGCTGGTCGTCGATCACGACATGTCGCTCATCATGAATGTGTGCGACACCGTGCATGTCCTCGACTTCGGCAAGGTCGTGGCCAGTGGTGCACCCGATCAGGTCCGTCACAATCCGAAGGTGATCGCGGCATATCTCGGTCGCCCACCCGCACCGGGGGAGCATGCCGATGAGCGCTGAAGAACTCCTGCGTCTCGAGGGCGTCAGCGCTGGATACGACGGCACCGCGGTTGTGCACGACCTGGATCTTGTTGTCACTCGCGGTGAGATCGTCACGTTGATCGGCTCCAACGGTGCCGGCAAGAGCACCACGCTGCTCACCATCTCCGGACTTGTCCCGCTCATGTCAGGCACCATCACCGTGCTCAGCACGACGAGTGCACAGCGCCGGCGCAACCCCACTGGTGAAGTGTGGCGACGCGCCCGACGCGGCGTTGCCCATGTGCCGGAGGATCGTGGCCTGTTCTTCGACCTCACGGGTATGGAGAACCTCCGACTCGGTCAACCGCGAAAGGGCGACAGCGTCTCGATCGAACAGGTGCTCCAGTGGTTCCCCCAACTCAGCGCTGTCCTCAACCGCAGAGCCGGGCTGCTCTCGGGCGGCGAGCAGCAGATGCTGGCAATGGCCCGGGCCATGTTGAGCAAGCCACAACTCCTCCTGGTCGACGAACTCAGTCTCGGTCTCGCACCGATGATCGTTGAGCAACTGCTCTCCGTGCTGCGCACCATTGCCACTGAGACGGGAACCGGGATCCTTGTGGTTGAGCAACATGTGCAACTGGTGCTCGACGTCGCCGACCGGGCTGCACTCATGCGTCAAGGGCGGATCTTGTTCGACGGCGCCGCGGCCGAACTGAAACAGCGCCCCGAGTTGCTCGAATCGGGCTATCTCGGCGACGAGTGACCCCGGCTAGATCAGACCGCGAGCCGCTCCACCGTCGACGAGCAGCGATGTGCCGGTGATGAATCGCGCCTGCTCACTGCAGAGGAACGCCGCTGCGGCACCGAAGTCGGCCGGATCGCCGACGAAGCCGACCGGAATATCCGCGCTGAGTGCATCGAGCTGATCAGCGTGCAGGCTTCGGAGGCGATCAGTGAGATGACTTCCCGGCTGGATGGAATTCACCGTGACCCCATCGGCGGCAATTTCGGTGGCGAGCGTCTTGAGGAATCCGGTGACGCCTGTTCGGGCAGTGACCGAGGCCGCCAGGAACGGAATGGGTTGACGCGCGCCGATGGAGGTGATGGCGAGGATGCGACCCCACCGTTGCTCGCGCATCGATGGCACAGCGGCGAGACACATGGCAATGGTGGAGAGCAGGTTCAATTCGATGGCCGAGCGGTAGTCATCGAGGGGCGTCGAACTGGCCATTCCCCCGGGAGGCCCACCGGCGTTGGCCACAAGGATGTCCAGACCGCCGAGTCGTTCCATGGCCTCGGCAACGAACGCGGTTGCGCCGTCGGTGTTGCTCACATCGGCGCGGATCGCCACGACCCCGTCACCGAGCAGTGCGGCGGCCTGGGCCAGTCGCTCGGGATCACGTCCGCAGATGGCCACCTGCACACCTTCGTCAACCAATGCTTTGGCCGTGGCCAGGCCGAGGCCGGCGGTGGCGGCGGCCACCGCTGCTCGTCGCTGCTTCAGTCCGAGTTCCATGGGCTGGTGTCTATCGCAAATCCACTCGGCCCACTTCCACGCAGTGCGCCGCGTATGGTTCGCCAGCAAAACAGCACTGAACGCTGTTAACCTTGCGAAGTTCCGGGCGGGCGTCCATCCCCGCAGTTCCCCTGGAGGGACCATGAGCCAGACCGATCTCTATACCGGCAACGTCGCTGTCACTGATGATCAGCCCGACCTCGACGGCAATCTGTTCCCCGTTGGCACCGAGAGCGATATCGCTGAGTTGCGCATCACCGGCAAGCTCCCCGAGGGCCTGCGCGGTTCGTTTGTGCGCAATGGTCCGAACCCCATGTTCGATCCGATCGGCCGCTATCACATGTTCGATGGCGACGGCATGCTCCACCGCATCGTGTTCGACGAGGGTCGGGCCTCGTATCGCAATCGTTGGATCCGTTCGCGTGGGCTGCGCGCCGAGGTCGGTCTCGGCCGTGCGGTGTACCCCGGTCTCGCCGACGTCATGAACATGCCCGACGCATCACTGGTTGGCGATGCCGGTCCGGTGAAGAACCCCGCCAACACGCACATCATCCGCCACGCCGGTCGCCATCTCGCTCTCTGGGAAGGTGGTCTGCCCACCGAAGTCACTGCCGAACTCGACACCATCGGTGAGTTCAATTTCAACGGCAAGCTCCGCGGCGCCATGACCGCCCATCCCCGACTCGATGCCCGAACCGGTGAGATGTTCTTCTTCGCCTACTCGGTGTTCGAACCGGTCATCCGCTACTACGTCGTCAATGCCGCCGGCGAGCTCGTCCATCAGGCCGTGCTCGACATCCCCGCTCCGGTGATGATGCATGACTTCGTGATCACCGAGCACCACGCGGTGTTCCTCGACTCGCCGCTCGTGTTCGACCTCGAGAATCTGGGCAAGGGTTCGCTTGTCAGTTGGAAGCGCGACAACGGCACCCGCATTGGCGTGCTCCCCCGCTATGGCAATGCCGACGAGATCCGCTGGTTCGAGATCGATCCCGGCCACGTGCAGCACTTCTGGAACGGTTGGGTCGATGGCGACCGCATCGAATTCTCCGGCACCCGTTTCGCCCGCCCCGACTTCGGACTCGAAGGCACCGAGGAGACCGCCGACCGCAACGTGCCGCCGTATCCCACGAAGTTCTGGGTCGATCTCGCCGCCGGTACCGCCGGTTGGGAACAGTTCGACGATCTCGGTGGCGACTTCGCGCGCGTCAACGACGACCTCACCGGCATGCGCACCCGCCACCACTACATGGCTGCTGCCGTGAACCCCGAACGTCGTCTCGGCGACTTCGACAGCATCGTCGCCTATGACGATGTCACCGGCGCGCGTGCGGTCTGGAACTCCGGCCCCAGCGGCCATGTGGGCGAAAGTGTGTTCGCCCCCGACCCCGACGGCAGCGGCGAGAACGATGGTTGGTTGGTCAATGCTGTGTACGACTCGGCCACCGACTCCACTGACATCTGCGTGCTCGATGCCCGCGATGTCGCTGCCGGTCCGATCGCACGCGTGCATCTCCCCCAGCGCATGCCGTTCGGATTCCACGCCAACTGGTTCGCGGCGACCTGAGTTTCAGAACAGCTCGTCGCACTCGCGGGCCACATCGCGGATGGCGCCGTGGAGGTCCTCGGGCACGCTGGCCATGACCTCGTCGGAAAGCTCGTCGGAGAACCGGAGTCGTTCGGCATCGACCAAGTCGTTATAGGCCGGCATCCATGCTGAATGCAGCAGCAGCGGCACGCATTCCCGGTTCGTTCCCTTGAGCACCGCGATGGGTCCGTTACCGATCGCGGCAGCGTCGAACAACTCCACGCGAAAGCCGTCGTCGGAGAGCACCGGCAGCACCACATAGCCATCGTGACCACCGGGTTCGCCACCGGCATAGGCGCTATGCGCAGCGTTCGTACCGCAGTCACGCGGAGCGAATGTGGGTGAGGTGATGTGATCGCTGAGATCGGAGTACTC
>WLCQ01000105.1 GCA_009705225.1 Actinomycetota bacterium
CGCCGAGATTCGCCAATGCACTGAGCGTCTTCCACAATGCATCGCTAGCTGTGGGTCCGCGCCGCGGCCTCATGGTCGCAGTGTGTTCGCTGGCGGTGGTCGCGGCCATTCTCGAGACCGGCTTGCTGTTCCTCATCGCCCGCCTCGCTTCGGGGTTCGCCGGGGGCAGCCGCACCATCGCTCTGTCTTTGGGATCCATCGCCCAATGGGAGCTCACGGTCCGTCAGATCGTTCTGATCTCGGCTGCGCTGCTCGTGACCGAACTCATGTTGGTGCTCCCACTTTCGGAACTCACCGCTCGTCTCAGCAGCAACTCGCTCACGCGTGCTCGCGACCGCGTGATCACAGCGCATCTCGGTGCCGCGTGGTCACAGCGGTCACAGGAGGTCGAGGATCATCTGCACCGGTTGATGGGCGACGACGCCAACCACGTTGAGCGAATCGTCCAGCAGTGGTCCACGATCGTGGTGGCGCTGTCAGGCGTCGTCACGCTCTCCATCGCCGCTGTTGTCATTGCCCCGGTGCCGGCGCTCTGCGGAGCGTTTGCGTTCATGGTTCTCGTCGTGTTGTTGCGGCCCATATCTCGTCGAGTCAAGAAGGCGGCCGCGCGGTTCCAGGCATCGAACCGGGAACTGATGACCAACGTTGCCCAAGTCGCACGCCTCGACAAGGAGATCGCCGCGTTCGAGGTCGGTGACGCTGTCAAGACCACGCTCGCCAACGAGGTGGCGGTGAGCTCCCAGATGTTGAACCGCCTTCGGTTCAACCAACGGGTCACGCCGATGCTCTACCTCGATGCCTCACTCGCTTTGGTGCTCGCCGGAATCGCCGTGCTTTCGTCGCTTGATGTCGGTTCGGTCGATTTCCTGGGCCCGCTCATCCTGCTCATGGTCCGGGCGCTCGGCTACACACGGCAGCTCCAGTCCTCATCACAGACCAGCTACGAGTTCGCGCCATACATCCTCGATCTCGAGCGGGAGATCGCTGCATTCGAGGCGGGTGTCCGCCCCACTGGTACAGAACCTCTGAGCAGCATCGGCACCATCGAGATACGCGAGATGTCGTTCTCCTACATTTCGGATCGTCCGATCCTCACCGATGTTGATCTCAATATCGGGTTCGGTGAGATCGTCGGCCTCGTCGGCGAATCAGGAGCTGGCAAGACCACGCTCACCGAACTGGTTCTACGTCTGCGGCAGCCCACGTCCGGTCGGATCGTGGTCTCTGGGCTCGACATCTCCTCTGTGGCGCCCGAGGAGTGGTCGAAGCTCG
Source organism: Actinomycetota bacterium (assembly GCA_009705225.1). Classification (GTDB taxonomy): domain Bacteria; phylum Actinomycetota; class Acidimicrobiia; order Acidimicrobiales; family Acidimicrobilacustridaceae; genus Acidimicrobilacustris. The sequence continues at coordinate 1,273 of WLCQ01000105.1, forward strand.
TGGCCTATGTCCCCCAGGACAACTCGCTGATCCGAGCGACTGTCGCCGACAACATCGCGTTCTACCGAAGCGGTTACGACCGTTCGGAGATTGAACGTTCAGCACATCAGGCACATATCCACGACGAGATCATGCGGATGCCGCAGGGCTACGACACCATGGTCGGACCGGGTGAGCGCTCGCTCTCCGGCGGTCAGCGTCAGCGTCTGGGGATCGCCCGCGCCCTGCTTGGTCGCCCGCAGCTCTTGGTGCTCGACGAGCCGACGAGTGCGCTCGATGAACATTCCGAACTTCTCGTCAAGCAGACGCTCAACGAGTTGGTGGGCACCGCGACAATGCTGGTCGTCGCGCACAGACCCACCACGCTCGAGGTCTGCACGAAGGTTCTCCGACTCTCCGGCGGTGTCATTCAGGAGGTCCAGGCGGGGCGAGGACACTCCCACCAGCCATGAAGGGTACGTTCGAGCCATGAAGGACCAGATCCGCGACCTCGTCTATTACCCAAAACCTCCGCCGATCTCGTGGCTTCAGGCGGCTGGCTTCACGGTGATCGGAAAGCGGGTCATCGACCGCGATGTCCGGAACGCCGAAAGCCTTTATCTCGTGCATCAGATCGGCAAGGTCGGCTCGACGAGCATGACCAACGCCATCAATCGGGCCGGCCTGGTGGGGTTCCATACACATCAACTCAATCCTCGGCGTCGCGGCGATGTGTTTCGTTCCCGCCTCTGGGAGTCGTGGGCACCGCGCCAGATGTGGGGAACCAGCCCATGGATCCGACGGGCGATCCAGAAGCGACCGGCCGACTCCGTGCTGATCACCGGGATCCGGAATCCGATCGAGCGCGAGATCTCCGGGGTCATGCAGAACCCGGACCGTCACCTCAGTACCCATCGAAGACTTCGTACCGACGAGGAGATCAGTGCCCACCTCCCGGAGATCATCAAGGCGGTGAACCACAATCTGTCGATCAATCGACTCGACGCCTGGTTCACCAACGAACTTGATTACATGCTCGGCGAGCCGTTCCCTTGGGAAGCTCGGAGCGAAGATCTTCAGAGCTCAGGACACGCGCATTTCCGCGGTGCCAACGGGCTGAGCGCGCATGTCGTGCGGTTTGAGAATCTCAGTGAGGCGTTCACGAAGATCGCGGAGATCGAGGGGCATCCCGACCTCGTACTCCCGCATGACAATCGGTCGAACTCCTCGCGGGTGGTTGAGATTGTTCGTGAGCACGGCCTCAGTCGTACCTCGATCGATGCGTGCCTCGCTCAGCGCAGCGTTCGCGCTGCGTATCCCGCCAGCCAAATCGAGGCCTGGGCCGCTGAGTGGTATTGATGCCTCCACGGATTCGGGTGACGCTGCTGCACAACTTCTACCGAGGTGTTCTTCCTTCTGGTGAGGACCTCAACGTCCGGGAGCATCAGTCGCTTGTTGGCGATGGCGCCGTCATCGACATCGTGCAGACCGGCAACAACTACGTCGTGGCTCACCCGATCCGCGGGCGGGCGCGCGCCGTCGCCGCAGCCCTTGATCTCGGGTCTGCGTCGAGTCGCTACGCCGATGAGGTCATCGCTCGCCGCCCCGATGTTGTGCACATCGAGAACCTCACGCCGCTTATCCCCGAATCGGTTGTCGCCTTGCTGCACGAGCGGGGACTGCCACTTGTACGTCGATGGGGCAACTACAGGTTCCGTTGTCCGAGCGGTGACAACTTCCGCAATGGTGAGCGATGCGAGGACTGTTCGGGTCGGTTGGGCACGCTCCCCTCAGTGATCCATGGTTGTTACGGATCGGGCCGCGGTCCGTCCGCTGTGGTCGCGTTGCGTCGGGGACTCGTGGCACCGTCCCTGACCCGCCTTCGTCATCTTCCGATCAGTCGCTTCCTTGCCGTCGAACTCGAGGCATCAGGGGTTCGAGCAGATCAGATCACGGTCATCCCGAACTGTGTGCCGTTCTCCAGTCTCCCCCCGGAACCTTTTTCGCGCCGAGGCGCAGGCAGGGTGCTGTTCCTTGGATCGCTGCTCGAGAAGAAGGGCATTCGCACACTGCTGGAAGCGTGGAAGCTGCTGGCGGCGGGCGCGCCCGGGATGGAGCTCACGTTCCTCGGCGATGGACCTTTGCGCCCCGAGGTTGAGCAGGCGGCCCGTGATGACTCCCGGATCACCTTCACTCCGACAGTTCCCTATGAGCAGGCACGCCTCGAGATCCACCGTTCCGATGTGGTGGTGGTTCCCTCGGAGTGGGACGAGCCCTTCGGCCGGGTGGTCATCGAAGCATTCGCCGAGGGAACACCGGTGGTGGTTTCGGATCGTGCCGCGCTGCCCGAACTGCTTGGCGAGTCCTGTGGTCGCACGTTCATCCCCGGCGATGCTGTGGATCTTGCCCGACAACTCGCTGCGGTACTCGCCGCAGATGATGCTCAGCGTCGCGAAATGGCCGAGGCCACGCAGATGCGTCACCGCGACCACTTCTCTCCTGAGGCTGTGCGATCCTTGTGGCTCAGCGCCTACCAGGGGGTGATCGCCGATGCCGGTTAAAGCGCACAGCGATTCCGAACTTCTCATCTGTATCGGCGCCCAGAAGGCGGGTACCACCTCCTTGCACGCTTGGCTCGGTTCGCTCCCAGAGGTGAGCACATCGAGTTCCGGCAAGGAGATCGACTACTTCTCCCGCTATTTCGATTTCGGAGCCGGTTGGTATCTCGACCACTTCTCCCCGGCGAAACCCGTATGGCTCGATGTATCGCCCAATTACTTCATTGTTCCCGACCTCGCTGAACGATTGGCGACTCTGCCGATTCCGTACAGGGTCGTGCTGCTGGTGCGCGATCCTGCCGAGCGAGCGCGTTCGCAACATCGTCATTCGCTCGTCACCCGGCCTGACACCACTGCGCTTTCCTTCACCACCGAACTCGAGCGCAATTTGACGTATCTGACCAACGGCTTTTACGGGCGGGTGCTCGCTGGTCTCGAACCACTTCTCGCCAAGGATCGCCTTCGGATCGTTTGGTTCGAGGATCTCGCTGCTGATCCAGCGTCGGTCGTCGACTCGATCTGCGCCGAACTCGGCATCGGGTCACGCCCCTCGGAAGCACTGCTGGGACGGCGTAGCAATGCCAGCGGACACGTGCGCAGTTCGATGTTGCAGACAGTCGTCCACACTTCGGGCACCGTGTTGCGTCGGGCCGGTGGTGAACGAGCTGTCTCGCATTTCCGTGCATCACGGACTGTCGATCGCGTTCTTTCCGCGAACCGTCGAGAGATCGGTGGTGCTGCAGGAGATGATGGGTTCGACATGGAGATGCACACCCTTCGGGCCATGTTCCGAGACGACCTCCGACTCGCCGAGGATCGGACCGGACTGCCGTTCCTCGAGCGGTATTCCGGCGAATGTGTGCCGAGCATTGAGGACCCGGGGAGTGAGCCGGCGTGAGCCCGAGCGTGTATCGGCGAATGAAGGCCCCCCTGCGCAACGTGCTCGAAGCCAGCCCCACGCTCTACTGCGGGGCGGCCCGGCTCAAGACCGGTCGAAATCGCGAGGTGGTCACTCGTTCAAGCGACCTGTTGGTCGAGTCGTTCCCTCGATCGGGGACCACCTACCTGGTGGCCAGTCTCGGGCTGGCTGCGCCGTCGGTGCGCATCGCCTCGCATGTGCATCACAAGGCGCACGTGCAACTTGCCGTCCGATACGGAGTTCCGTCGTTCGTGCTCATTCGCGAGCCGATGGCGGCCTGCACGTCAGCCACGGTCCGTCTGGGCGATCAAGTCACGTTCCGACAAATGCTCGAACGCTGGTGTCGCTACTACAGCGCGTTGGCCGAACTCCCACAGGTCCAGTTCGTGAGCTTCGAATCAGCCACCGGCGACACCGCTGCAACAGTCGGCCGGGTGCTCGGCAGTGCGGGACTCTCGGATCGGATCGTCACCGCGATTGATCACGACGAGATAATCGCTGCGGTCGAGGCATTTTCCGAACGGCGCCGCAAGGGCGATCGTGACCCAATGCGGGTTTCGGTACCGACCCCCGAGCGGAAAGCGCGAATCAAGGAGGTGGCGGACGAGTTTCGCCGCCAGGGTGGCGAACTGCTGCGACAAGCGGATGAGATCTACGCGAGGATCGAGGCACTATGACTGATCTGCTCAGGCCGAATCGGGTTGACCCCTCTGAAGCAGCGCCGGTGGCGGGCTCCGCGCTTCCACCGCGAATCATCATCGGACTGCTCATGATCACTTGGTTCGTGGCCCCATTGAGCGGGGCGGGGTTCGGTGCCGTCAAACTCGTTGACGTCATGCTCGCCATCGACTTCCTCGTGGTTGTCGTGCTGTACCGCCGTCCTGGCGCGCAGCGGGTCGCGCAGAGGGGCACCCTCTATTGTCCGCCCATTGCCCGTCGTCACATCCTGGCAATTCTGCTGCTCGGATCCGGGCTCATGCTCGGCGCATTCCGCCAGGATCTCGGCGTGGGAACAGCGCTGCGGACCCTCCAGTACCCGTTGTTCGCACTGCTTCCAGTCATGATCCTCCTGTCGCTGCGCGTGGGGGAGAAAGTTCGACTCCTGCTTGCACTGGCTCTGGTGGCCGGGACAGTGTTCTCGATCGGTGGCGCGCTCTTCGGTGGAGAGCTCGCTACCCGCGGTCGAGCAATCGGTCTCACCACGCATATGAATCAGCTGGGCATGACCGCAGCGTGTGCGCTTCCCTTGATCATGCTCATCGGCAGGGGGCGGTCTCGACGCGTCCAGATCATGCTCTGGGGGATCGCAGGATTCTGCCTCTTGGGCCTCAATCTCTCCGGTGCCCGATCAGCGCTGTTGGGCGCCTTTGCCATATTCGTGCTGTACGGAATCTCGAGGCTCCGACGGTGGATCAGTCTCTTTCCGTCGATCGTGCTCGTGGTTCTCGTCGTCGGCGTGGGTGCACTCACGATCCAGCCGAAGGCCTCCGATACGACGGAGGTCGCTGCACTCCAGCGTCTTTCGGGTGACGTCGGTAGCTCGAGGTCAGATGCCTCGCGCGCCGCTCTCCTCAACAACGGTCTGAATGCTCTCAACTTCGGCGTTGTTCTGGTGGGAGGTGTGTATCTCGAGCAGGACACCCACAACGTCTTCCTCACGGTGCTGGTCACCGGAGGAATCGTTGCCTTGGCTGGTCTGGTTCTCGCGCTGCTCCCCTGGCTGTACCGCGCGATTGCCATCAGCGTCGGTGCATTTCGCTCACGAACGACGCGTGAGCTGTACCTCTACTCGTTGGTGGTGTTCGGGTTCGCCGTGTGGATCTCGTTCAACAACGCGCTCTGGATCCGCTATTTCTGGTGCGTTCTTGCCCTTGCGTTGATGGCACAGATCTCTGTGGACGATGGTGAGGTCACGGTTTCCGAATCTGCATCCGCGTCAACCGGCTCGCAGGATGGTGCTGATTCCCCGGAACGACCCACTACGGACTGACGATCACGGGTGGCCACAAGTACGACTCCGAATTTTGATGTTCTCGTTCACGATTTCGCGGGTCACCCGTTCGAAGCTGAGCTGAGTCGTGAGTTGGCCCGACTCGGGTTCAGCGTGGTGCACGCGTACTGCGGCGGTGTGACCACCGGGAAGGGCAACCTGCAGCGGACCGAGGACGACCCGGAAGGTCTGAGCTTCCTCGACATCTCCGACCGAGCGTTCGAGCGCTACTCGACGCTTGGTCGGGTGCGCAGCGAATACCGATATGGCCGGCGGCTCTCCGCGGCGGCCCGCTCACTACGACCGCACGCTGTCCTTTCGGCGAACACGCCACTCATAGCCCAAGCCGGGCTCTGGATCACCTGCGGGCGGATCGGTGCCAATCGGATCTTCTGGCTGCAGGACTTCCTCGGGCGAGGGGTCAGAGCGGTGTTCACCGAGCGCAATGCATTGTTGGGTGCAACCGTGGGGCGGGCGATCGAGCACCTCGAGACCATCCTGCTTCGTCGTTCCGACGGCATCATCGTGATCGCCGACGACTTCGTTGCAACCCTTCGCGACCGGCGGGTGAAGGTGCCGACTCTGGTGGTCGAGAACTGGGCGCCCCTCGACGAGATTCGCATGGGATCCAAGCCGAATCAGTGGAGCACGTCGATGGGTCTTGACGGTCTGCGGGTTGCCATCTACTCCGGCACGCTCGGCCTCAAACATGATCCTGAGCATCTGGTCGCAGCAGCGAGAGCGCTCGATCCGGAGTCTGAGCGACTGGTGGTCATCACCGAGGGTCTCGGACGCGACCAGCTCGAGCAGGCCAAGGCGGCCGAGGGCCTTGACGCGCTGCTGCTGTGTGATTTCGTGCCGTACGAGGCGCTCAGCGATGTGCTCTCCACCGCAGAGGTCTGCGTGGTGCTCCTCGAGGAGGACGCCGGCACGTTCAGCGTTCCATCGAAGGTGTTGAGCTACCTGGCTGCTGGCCGGGCCATCATCGGCGCCATGCCTGCCACAAATCTGGCCACGCGCACCATTGCCCGGGCCGGGGCCGGCATGGTCGTCACGCCGGGTTCCTATGCCGAATTCGCGGCGAGTGTGGTGGCACTGCTTCGTGATGGTGAGACCAGCAAACGCATGGGCCATGACGCTCGGGCATATGCCGAGTCGGCCTTTGACGCTGTCGGGATAGCGGCCCGTGTTTCTGCGTTCATGACTCGCTGTGCCGCTGATTCCCGCAGGACGTGATCGGTCGACTCGGATTCGTCGACCCTGATTCTTCGGCGGCGTTCAGCCGATGGCGACGCTGATGCCGATGCCGATGCCGATGCCGGGTCCGTACTGGTTCGGGATCAATGGGAACCGCGGCCAAAGAGCACGGCGGGGACGGTACGACAAAGTACCGCAAGATCCCCGAAGAAGCTCCAGTTGTTCACGTAGCGACAGTCGAGATCGACCCGTTGGTCGCCCGTGACCTTGCTGCGGCCACTGACCTGCCACAGCCCTGTGATGCCCGGCTTGCTGCGCAGGTAGCAGTCCTTCCGGGTTCCGTAGAGGGTCTCGAGTTCGTCGGGAAGTACAGGCCGGGGACCCACCATGCTCATTGAGCCAGTGACGACACACCACAACTGGGGGAGCTCGTCGAGGCTGGTCTTGCGGAGGAACCGGCCGAATGCGGTGATCCGCGGGTCCTCACCTTCGGGGAGCTTGTGGTCGTTGGCGAGGTACTTCGCGTAGAGCACTGAATCGTTTCGGAGACGGTCTTCGGCGTCGATCGCCATGGAACGCAGTTTGTAGACCCGGATCTGGC
>WLCQ01000106.1 GCA_009705225.1 Actinomycetota bacterium
ATCGAGTTCGGCAGTGCGGATCTCTTCGCCGAATGTATGCAGTGCCGACACCAGAGGTGCGACCTCACGGGCGGTGCTCACGGCACTGAATCGCTCGACCTCTTCATCGATGATGGCCTGCACCGATGCGACCTCGCGACGGCGCTCGGCGAGTCCGGCTTCGGCGAAGCGCCGGAGGTCGTCCATGTCGAGCAGGGTGACTCCCGGGAGATCAGCAGCTGCAGGATCGACATCACGAGGTACGGCCACATCGACCACGAGGATCGGACGACCGTTACGAACAGCCATGACACGGGCGAGATCGGCGTGTTCGAGGATCATCGACTGGGCGCCGGTTCCGGTCATGAGGAGATCAACTTCGGCCAGCGATGCATCGAGATCGGCCAGGCGGACCGCACGCCCGCCGAGACGCTGGGCAACCTCGGCCGCATTGTCGAAGGTGCGATTGGCGATGCGGATGTCGGTGACACCGTTGGTGGCGAGCGCACGAACCATGCCCTCGCCCATCTCTCCGGCACCCATGACAAGGATGCTGCGGCCTTCGAGCTCGCCGAGGTGCTGGGCGGCCATGGCAACGGCTGCGGTGGACACCGACGCGATATGACGACCGATCTCCGTTTCGGTTCGCACTCGTTTGCCAACCTCGAGCGCGTGACGGAACAGCAGATTGATCTGCGAACCCGTTGCTGACTCGGCCTGTGCCTGCTCCCATGCATGACGGACCTGACCGAGGATCTCGGCCTCACCGACCACGGCGGAATCGATTCCGGAAGCAACGCGGAACAGATGCTCGACCGCCTGCGCACCGTCGTGCACGTAGAGATGATCGGCGATCTCCTCGGGCGGGGCGAAGGCCAGGTCGGCGAAGAACGAACGGAGATCGGCGTAGGCCGGGTGGAACTTCTCGGCCACCACATAGACCTCAGTGCGGTTGCATGTGGAGAGCACGACTGCCTCGCTCACATGCTCATGGGAGATCACATCGTGCAATGCCTTCGGGAGACGGGCGTCGTCGATCGTGACGCGCTCGAGCAGCGACAGAGGCACTGTTCTGTGGTTCAACCCGAGAACGACTACCGACACGTCGGGGTGGTCTCCTTCGATCCGGCGAGGGGGTGCTCGCGCAAGACGCCAAGCTTCCCCGAAACAGCGCCATCCTGCCAGTTCAGCTGCCGTTCACCTGTGAATCGGCTGTGACCTTCGACCATGACGACCCGGAAGCCGAGCGTCGGGCTCATGCAGACGCCGACTTCTGAACCGCGACGCGGTCGAGCGCATCGAGGCCCTCAAGCCCCTCGCCGGCGGCGTCGCGCTGGCGGTAGAAGCTCAGTATCTGCAACTCGAGGGAGAGATCAACCTTGCGCAAGGAGGCCTCGGGGGGCACCGATACCACGGCTGGAGCGAAGTTGAGGATGCTGGTGACGCCGGCGGCGACCAGTTTGTCGGCCACCTCCTGGGCGGTCTCGGCCGGGGTGGCGATGACCCCGATGGCCACACCGAGCTCGGTGACGATCTCGGGGAGATCGTCGAGGTGCCGCACGATATGCCCGCTGATCACCTTGCCGACCTTGGAGGGGTCGGCGTCGATCAGCGCCGCGACGGGATACCCGCGATCACCGAATCCGCCGTAATTGGAAAGGGCCGCCCCGAGGTTGCCGATGCCCACGATGACCACCGGCCAGTCCTTGGTGAGCCCGAGTTCGCGGCTCATCTGGAACAGCAGATACTCGACGTCGTAACCCACCCCTCGGGTTCCGTAGGAACCGAGGAACGAGAGATCCTTACGAACCTTGGCAGCATTGACCCCGGCCATCTCGGCCAGACGCTCCGAGGAGATGTTGCTGACGCTCTCGGCCTGCAGTTCGAGAAGGGTGCGCAGATACACCGGCAGCCGGGCCACAGTGGCCTCAGGAATGCGACGGCGGGGGCGATCCACGGAACTGACGCTACCGGCCGCGTTCTCTTTTTCACAAAGTCGCGAACGAGGTGCTGGTCGCGGCGCGACCGCCCTACGCTGCTGCGATGTCCCTGCACGCCGCGCTGGCCGCCGCCGCCACCTTGTTGTCGGCGGCGTTCGCCATGTCGACCTTCGAGCGATGGCTGTCGGGACATCGCCGCCACGAGGCCGCATGGACCATCTCGCTGGCCATGTTCGCCGCTGGATCGGCCTCGCTCTGGGTGGGTGCCGCCCTCGGTTGGGGCGAATGGTCGTTCAAATCGTTCTACTTGTTCGGCGCCATCCTCAACGTGCCATTCCTTGCTCTGGGCACTATCGAGCTGCTGGCCGGCCCGCAGCACGGAAGGCGCTGGACCGCGATCATCTCGCTGCTGGGTGCGTTCTGCACCGGCCTCATCGTCTCGGCGCAACTGCTCGGTCCCATCGAACCCGATGTTCTCCCCCAGGGTCGCGAGATCTTCGGCCCCGGCCCCCGGATCGCCGCCGCAGTGGGTTCGGGAGTGGCGGCGATGGTCATCATCGGCGGCGCATTGTGGAGCGCATGGCGGCTCCTGCGTCAACGCCGCTCGGTCGGCGCCGCCTCGGGTCCTTCCGGCCTCTCACCGCGTCGACTCGCGCTGGCCAATCTGTTGATCGCCGCCGGCACCATCATCCTGAGCGCTGGCGGCGTGCTCAATTCGGTGGTCGACGAGATGAACGGCTTCGCGTTGTCGCTCGTCGCCGGCATCGCCGTGATCTTCATCGGGTTCCTGCTCACGAACACCGATGGTCGGCGCAATGTGCGAGCACTGGCCGAACCGGAGCCATGGCGCGCCGACACTCGTGACCGGGCGGCCTGAGGTTCGTCGCTGCGAACGGGTCGGATCTACTTGGCCAGCACGAACAACTGCATCACGGCGGCACCGAGGATGATGAGCAACAGCAGGCCGATCGAGAGGACGGTTCCTGGGCGCATGGGGACTCCGATGGGTCGGTCGGTCGGGCCGGTGGTTCAGACCGGACGGGGGCTGATGGTGACCGGCGTGACGATGCCGGGCTGACGCTGCTCATCGAGTGCCTCAATGGTGACGGCACTACCGGCCTTCAGTTCGAACTCATCGGCGGCCGATGCTCGATCGAGCACCACCGCGTAGAGCCCGTAGGAGTCGATGATGAGTCCGACCTCGCCGGGGTCGACAGTGGCGAAGGCCCGCACGATTCGCGCCGAGCGTGAGGTGGTTTCGAACACGAGCCGCACACGATCTTCGAATCCGGTCAGATCGTCCTCGTCGATGTTGAGTTGGGCGTTGCCGTATCGATCCACCCACAGCACCTCGCCGTGGACGCGACCCTCATCCTCACGCGGAAGCGGCACCATTGCGGGGAACAACGTGACGGGATCGATGAGCGGCCCGAGATCAGTGAGCTCGACCCCCATGCATAGATGCGCGGCGGCCGGAGCGAAGATGTCGCGACCGTCGAAGGTGGTCGACTCGGAAGGCGTGCGATAGAGCTCGTTGGTGATCTCGACGGCACGAGTGGCACCGCCGTAGAGGCCGACCACGGGGGCGAGCAGTCCGTTGTCGGGGCCGACGAGCACTGCGGCGCCATCGCCGATCTCCACGGCAATAGGACGACGTGAGGTGCCGACCGCAGGGTCAACGACGGCGAGCACAACGCCGGGACAGAGGTACGGAGCGCTGCGGGCGAGGGCGAGCCCACCACCGCGGACGTCGTAGGGCTCGATCCCGTGCGAGAGGTCGATCACCCCGACCTCGGGAGCGATGGATCGGATCACCGAATGCACCACCCCGACAAAGCCGTCGGTGAGTCCGTAGTCGGACAGGAACGTGATGGTGTCGTAACGCAGAGCCATGAGGGTCGAAGGCTACCGGTGCGCAGGCGCCTCAGGACCGGCCGAGCTCACGTGAACGTTCGGCGGCGGTGAGTACGGCGTCGACAATGGCTGCGGGAACGCCGGCCTCGCCGAGCACCCGGAGCCCAGCGGCCGTGGTACCCCCCGGGGAGGTGACCGCCTCGCGGAGTGCGGCGGCATCGTCATCGCTGCTGTGCAGCAATGTGGCCGCGCCCAGCAGGGTCTGGGTGGCGAGCAGTTCGGCCATCTCGTGCGTGAGGCCACCGGCCACTCCGGCGAGGATGAGGTTCTCGACCATCATGAACACATAGGCCGGACCGGAACCCGACAATCCGGTGACGATGTCGAGATCGGCCTCTTCCACCCGGACAACGATGCCGACCTCCTCGAGGATGGACGCAGCCCAGTCGAGATCAGCCGTTGTGGCCGACGCGCCAGCAGCGATGGCCGAAGCACCGGTGCGGACCAATGCAGGCGTGTTGGGCATGGCCCGCACGACAGCGATGCCCTCGCCCAGCGCAGCAGTGAGAGCGGCGGTGGTGACACCGGCGGCGATCGACAACACGCGCTGAACTCCGAAACCGGCGAGGGTCCGGCAGGTGTCGGCGACATCGTTGGGCTTCACGGCGATGACCGCACCCTCGGCCGCCACCGGTTCGGCGAGAACGGCCACGCCCGGGAAGAGCTCGGTCAGCTGCTCACGCCGCTCGGCGAGACGCTCCACCACGGCCAGTTCGCCCGGCTCGGCCCAACCGGCCGCCAACAGTCCTCCGAGGAGGGCCTCGCCCATACGGCCGCCACCGACGATTTCAAGTCGAATCATGCTGCGACGCTAGCGAACCCCGTGGACCACCCGTGCCGAAGCGCAGATCGAAGGCAGTGACCGTGCGCAGCATGCGGACCTGCTCATACGGACCTGTTCATGCGGTGGGCCTGATGATGCAGTGATGCCGGGGTGTCGACTGGGGCCGCCCCACTTCCCCGATGGGTTGCCGCCCGTCACCGAACACCCCGGCCCGAGCAACCTAAGGATCCCGGACCCGACTCCCAACGCCGATCACAAGGAAGAGCCATTCGGCCGGGTTCGTCGGCCGGGTTCTTGCACGGGGCGAACGGCAGGGTCAGGCGAAACGCGAGGCGAAGCCGATCCGCAGCGCAGGCAGGAAGCACTGCTCGACGTACGCATAGAACGAACCGAGCACACGGTCGAGTTCGCCCTCGTCGATGGCGTGAATCGGCAGCGCACCGGCGAGGAACACGGCGTCCTCGCTCCCGATGCAGAACGTGAGGCCATGCAGCTTGCGATTGCGGCGCAGAAGATGCTCGTAGAACGCTGCCGCGTTCTCCTCCGGGGCCGGCATGACGTAGGTCTCGAAGTGGAGCGACCGCTGACGCAACGTGAACCAGATCGAATAGACGTCCTTGGTCTCGCCCTTGATGCGCACGAACCAACGGATGTCGTCCTCATCGATGCGCTCGACCGCAGCAACCACTGGATTGTCCCGGAGTTGCTCGGCCAGCCAGACCGCTATGACCTGCTCGAGTTCGGCGAGTCTTTTCGGGTCGGCGACCTCGTCAGCCATGACGCTCCTCGTTCAATTGCACGAGACGAGTGCTCGCGACGTGAGGTCAGCGTAGATGCGACGGAGTCGCGCGGCCGTGGTCGACCAGGTGAAATGCCGTGACTTCTCAGCGGCCGTGAGTGACATGCGTTCGGCGAGCACCGGGTTGTCGAGCAGTTCGGCAATGGCCGCTGCGTACTCGGCGGGGTCACGCGACTCGATGAGGAACCCGGTGTGGCCATGATCGACAAGCGTGCGCAATCCGCCAACTGCTGCAGCCACCACCGGCGTGCCGCATGCAGCTGCCTCAAGCGCAACAAGACCGAATGACTCGGAACGGCTCGGCACCACGCACACATCGGCAGCGCGGTAGTACGTGGAAAGCATGTGGTGGGCCTGCGGCGGCACGAACCGAACCCGATCCTGCAGACCGCACGCGTCGATGAGCGAACGAGCAGTGCGAAGTTCCTGTTCGCCGTCGAGCCCGCTGGGTCCGCCCACCACGACCATGACGGCATCGGGATGTGTGAGCGCCAGCTCGGAGAATGCGGCGACAGCCACGGTGAGACCCTTGAGCGGCTGGATCCGACCGGCGAACAGCAGCACTGGATGATCGCCGAGGCCGAGGGCCAGGCGGGCGCCGGCCCGATTCCCGGGAGAGAAGAACGCGTGGTCGACACCCGGCGGGACGATCTCGACACGCGACGGATCAGCGCCATAGAGCTCGACGAGCTGGGTGACCTCATCGGCGCAGTTGGCGAGGATGGCATCGGAGCATCCGATGACCGATGTCTCGGCCGCGATGCGAGCGTCGGGTTCGTCGTCGCCGGTCTCAGCCTTCACTCGAGCCAGGGTGTGAAACGTGGAGACGAGCGGGAGCGAGAGTTCATGCTTGAGGCGATGGCCAGCCACACCCGAGAGCCAGTAATTCGCATGGATGGCGTCGGTGTCGTTGTTACGCCGGAGATGTTCCGCTACGCCATCGGCGAACTCGTCAACGATCGTGGGTAGCTGTTCCTTGGCAAGATCAGCGGGGCCGGCGTCGATGTGTACGACGCGGAAACCCGGTTCGACATCGACGACATGGGGGAGATCATCGGCCCATCGACGCACGAAGACTTCGGTGCGAACACCCGCTTGGGCGAGCGCGCCGACGAGTTCGCGCACGTACACGTTCATGCCCCCGGAATCACCGGTGCCGGGTTGAGCAAGGGGGGATGTGTGCAACGAGAGCACAGCGAGCGATCGCATGACCCCTCCAAGCTACGGCGAATTGGCGAGTTCCGGCGGATTCTCGACCGTCAGTGGGTGCGGCCGAGCAGGTTCCAGAGCACCCAGCACCAAGCCGGGGCCACAACCAACCACGCGTCGAGACGACGAAGAGCGGCGCCGACATCCTGGGCACGCGGAACCATGGCGGCGGCAAGAGGGGCACCGAGCGGGGCAGTGACCGCCGCCAGAGCGCCCAGGACCCAAGCCGAATGCGAGGAGAATGGGCCGAACTGGAACGTGGCCTCGGTGAAGGTGAGCACCACGACCGCAATGATGCCGGCGATCGGACCTTCGAAGACCGAGCCGGCGTCGGTACCGATCAGATGATTCCCCGCCTCATACGCGCTCACGAGAACGAGGAGCACCAGAAGCCCACTCATGCTGGTGCGCGCCATCGAGACCACCGCGACGGCAGTGATCGTGGGCAGGAGCATGCATCGCACAGTGACGCCGGCTCTGGCGATCACGCCGGAGCGGCGGCGAGGGGCGGCCAGTGCCAGAACCACCGCGGCCACGACACCGAACAACAACACGAACCCGGAGAGTCCGACACCCACAAGCGCCGCGAGTGCCGCGGCGAGCGGGGTGACCGCAGCCACCTGACGGTCGACCTCGCTACGAGCCTGCTTCCATGCCGCCACCGACTGAAGTGCCGCGACCGAAGAGAGACTTCCGATGAGAAGAGCCACAGCGATGGGTCCGACGAATGCACAGACGATGAAGCCCACAAACCAGAGAATGCCGAAGCGGACCTCCCGACCGGCGCTGTTCGGCATCAGCACGAACCGTTGGACCGGGCTTGGTCGAGTAGATGCTGCCGGGCTCATGCCGCGCCTCCCGATACCGGGGGCAGCACGGCGACCTCATCGGCGTCGGTGACGAGGTCGGAACGCTCCGCAGGTTCGCCGTTGCACCAGACCCTGCTGGACGCAAGCACCTCGGTGAAGGTGCGGCCGTAGCGATCAGCGGCGTTGTCGAGGATCTCGCCGACGGTGTTGCCACTGAATGCCTCGCGGCTGGTACCCGCAGCCTCTCGTGCTGCAGCGAAGAGTCGGAGCGTGGCCACCCGCAGAGATTAGGGGTTCATCGACCCGGCGCCACCGCCGGTCATGGCGCGGTACCGTCACCGCCGTGACTCATATGCTCCTCGTCCGGCACGGACAGTCCGAATGGAACGCCACCGGCCGCTGGCAGGGCGGGGCCGATCCCGATCTCACCGAACTCGGCCGGCGCCAGGCCTTCCATGCGGCGGCAAGGATCGGAACCGTCGACGTCATTGTGGCGTCACCGCTCATTCGGGCGCTCGAGACCGCGCAGATCATCAGTGCGCAGATCGGCATCGGCCCGGTTGTGGTGGAATCCGACCTCGCCGAGCGCGATGCCGGCGAGTGGGAAGGGCTCACGAGAGCAGAGATCGAACAGCAGTGGCCCGGTTACCTCGGCCACGATCGTTGGCCGCTCGGATACGAGGGCCATGACGAACTGATGGAGCGCATCAAGGGTGCCCTCGCCCGAATCGAGGCCGAATACCGCGGGGCGCAACTCCTGGTGCTCACCCACGGCGGGGTCATCGGCGCCCTCGAGCGCGATGCGGGGCTCCCTTGGGAGCGCATGCCCAACCTCGGCGCCCGTGCACTCGTGCATCACGGCAACCGCATCGAGATCGGCGAACGCCTCGTGCTCGTCGATGACGATGAACTCACGATCCCTTCGCAGATCTGAACCGTGACC
>WLCQ01000107.1 GCA_009705225.1 Actinomycetota bacterium
GTCGACGGCGTCATCCTCCTCACGAAGGTCGGCTCCCCTCTCGGTGGGCTCAGAGAGACCGTCAAACGCCTGAAGCGGGTGAACGCCGAAATCATCGGCGTGGTGGTCAACGGCATCCCGAGTCAAGCGCGTTATGGCTACGGCTATCGCTACGGATACGGCTATCGGTATCGCTACGGCTATCAGAACAGGTACGGCAGCGGCTACGGCTACGGCTACACCGCGAATCCGTACTACCAGGAGTCTGGGTACGACCCTGAGGTTCCGAACCCGGGCGAACCGCATTGGTCCGAAACCTGATCATCGGGAACGCACGTCGCGGAACCCATCTTTCTTCGTAACTCCCGGCTGCCTGATTCCCGAAATGTGGGCGTGATCAGTCTGTCGGAGCGCTGGGTCGAGTTGGCTTGCTGAAGTACGACCCGGGTCGACGCAAGGAAGGGTGGAGACTTCGGCTGCCTCCCGCCGTGAAGTACCGGGGCGGTCGACCCCGAGACGCGGTCGGTCGTAGTACCGATAACCGCTCAAACGACTGTTCCTCGGGTAGTTCCGTGGGTGCGAAAGACTTGAGGTACGAGTCGGTTCGGTACTCCACCCACTCCGCGTCGGGTGCGGTCGGGGCGCTGGCGAACTCGCCCGGCCGATCCGATTCCAATGGCAATTGCTCGAGGAACCCCTCGATACGAGTCACCCGCTTGATGAAATTCCCGGGATCGAGCTCGGTACCCCAAACCGCGTCGTAGACCCCGCGCAACTGCGCGAGCGTGAAGACCGGCGGGAGAAGATCAAGCGCAGCATTGGTCTCCTCCAGCAGCACACCAGCATGTTCCCGGGCCTCGATGAGAATTCGCTGGTGGTCGAATGCGAGCATCTCGGCGTCATCCTCGAGAAGCTGCGCAACCAGGTGGAGATCACCGCGCCGCTTTGCGAGTCCGATGAATTCGTGATGATCGTGCTCCGCGATGAGCACGGTGAACGCCACGGAGATAGTGCGCATTCGCGGATCGCGTTCCGGGAGGTCGTAGACCCCGCTGCGGGAAAGTCGCTCGGCGTCGATCGAGAGGCCGACCTTGTCGTGGAGTACTCGCTGGGCGGTCTGGAGCAGTTCCTCATCGTCACCAACGAAGCTCCCCGGCAGGCAGAGTCGACCGGGGAACGGATCATCCGGATCCGACCCACGGCGGGTGAGTACCGCCCAGAGAGCGCCGTCGGCCACGGTAAAGACGATGACATCGACCGTGACCGCCCGTTTCGGCGGATTCAGCGGATCGAAGTTCCCGGAGGACGGATCAGACACGTGGACACCCTACTGTCAGCGCGGATGCGTTCTTGTGAGATTGACAATGCTCGCGTTGTGTGTAATTCTTGTGACTGGTACCTAGCGTACCAACGCCGGCGGACGGCGGGACCATCCACACGGTCCGGACCTCTCATCGAGGTCCGGACCGGGTCGGACCTCTCGACTGCCACTGTCACAGGCGGTTCGTACAGTTCAGTCTCCCGGCTGTCGGATCGACGACCGACCCATCAATCCTTGAATCCCTCAAAGGAGTCCACTTGAACAGACGCAATGCAGCAGTCCCCTCCATCAACCCTGGGACCTCAATGAACCCTGGGCCTTCCATGAACCCCGGGCCTTCCATCAACCCCGGGACCTCAATGAACCCGGCGTACAACGCCGAGTCGTACCTTGCCACCCTCGTCATCGAGGTGTATCGCCGGGTGGTCTTCATCAAGGGTCTCAGTCCTTCGCAGCGAGACGACGTCTGCCAGATGACCCTTCTCGCCTACTGGCGCGATGCCGAGTCCATCCGTGCCAACTATTCCGAGCCCGGCGTCTGGGCCCGTGTGAAGCTCACGAGCGAAGCCATCAACTTCGGCCGTCGCGAAGGCGCGCAGCGCGGTGAGGGTGCCCGCCACACCCGGCAGGTAGGCGCCATCGACACCACTGATGCAACCTGGGAGAACGTGTTCCGTCAGGACGGCGACCTCATCGACCACCTCCAGAACTGTGACGAACTCGCACCGATGTTCGCCATCCTCAGCCCCGACGACCGCACGCTGGTGTATCTCGTTCATGGGCTCGGCTACACCAACAAGGCCGCCGCCGGACTCCTCGGCATTACCGGCAGCTGCGCCAGTCGACGTCTCCGCAGTGCCCTGTCCCGGATGCGCGCGTTCGATCTCGCTGCGTGATCCACATCGGCAGCATCCGGCGGTCGGCAGTGCCTTCGAACCGAGCGATCTAGCTCGCCTGCGGCGGCAGCATCGAAGACGCACGGCGGCGATGGCGAAGATCTGTGGACTCGGTGCACGGATGGCGATGGAGATGATCGAGCAGCGCGCGCAGACTCGCCGTGGCGAGACACACCGTGGAATCCGCCGCGCCGTAGTACATGTCGATGGTGTCTCCGTCCTCGCGCAGGATCCAGCCGCAGGGGAACACCACGTCGGAAACATCACCAGATCGTTCGTAGGGCGCTGAGGGTCCGAACACCCACTCATTGCCACGCAACAGCACATCGCCGGGATGATCCCGGTCGAGCAGCGCGAACCCGAGTCGATAGATCGCGCCCGACACGGTGTTTCGCACCCCGTGGTAACAGATCAGCCAACCCTCATCGGTGAGCAGCGGGGGTGGGCCGAGCCCTACTCGGTTGGCATCCCACCAACCGCCGCGCCGCGCCGGGATCAGCACCTCAGCGTCTCCCCAATGCTTCATATCCGGACTCCAGGAGAGCCAGATATGGCTGCCGAGTTCAGCGGTAGCCGGCGCGGGCCGATGGATCATGGCCCATCGCCCGCCGAAGGTGGTGGGGAACAGCGCTGCGTCCTTGTCCTCCGGCGACATGATCACTCCGCGGCGATCGAAGGTCCGGAAATCCCGGGTCACCGCCAGACAGATCACCGTGCCGCCAGCTGAGAACCCGGTGTACAAGATGAGGAACTCGTCGCCGACCTGGGTGATCCGGGGATCCTCGATCCCCCAGTACTCAGCAAAACTTCCCGTCTCTGGCAACAGTTGCCGATCCGGGTCAATCACCCAGTTGGTTCGCCCGTCTGCGGAGGTGGCCACAGCGAGCTGCGACAGACCGGATCGCTGTTCGAGGCGCACCAGCAAGAGCGTCTCACCCTCGAACATGATCGCCCCGGGGTTGAACGCCGCATTCATCATCTGTGGGAAATCCGCTGCCGTCAGGATCGGATTGCCCTCGTATCGGTCGAAAAGTTCCCGGATGTCGACGTCGTCGGTCATGTGTGCTCCGTTCGTCCTGCGGTGGATGCGGTGAGGTCGTACGCGTGCAGCGTTCCGATGAGGGCGAGCGCGGATTCCGCACCTTGGTTCCGGTTCACGCCGTCGCGTTTGAGGCCATCGAAGGAACAACCAGTCATCGGGTCCCACATCTCGACACCCGTGTCGTTGCGGCCGGCGAACCAATGGGCTGCGAGCGCCACCGAATCGGCCCAGAACGGGTCGCCGGTGATGGCATGCGCTCGTTGGCAGGCCTCTGCCGTCGCCCATGCTTCGATGGGTTGCTGATCGAAACCGGGTCGCCCCCCGGGACCGCGGCCACCGGCTGGGGTGAAACTGAAGTGACCCTCATCGGAGCGCTCGTAGTCCACCAGCCAGGTGAGCAGATCGAGACCGTCCCGAAACAGTCGGTCATCGCCGAGCAGGGTCCCCGCAGCAAGAAGTGCCTCGGGGATCAGCGCGTTCGAATAACCGAGTCGGGGTTCGGGCCACACCCAGGTTCGCTCCGGGTTATGGCGAGGAACTGATGCCATATTGCGGAACAGCAACTGGGCGCCGATCTCGGAATTGCGGTCATCCACAAGCAGAATTGTCGCTGCCAGAACCGCGTGGGCCGCCGCCCTCGGGTACGGCGAGGAATAGTTCCCGAACTGGCTGAGCAGGTCATTCGACGCGTCACGCACACTGTCGGGCAACGGATGAGTTGCGGCGAGGCTCAGTCCCCACAGGGCCCGAGCGGTGGCGTCATCACTCGGGGCGTCATTCGTCGGAATGCCATTCTCATCGAGCCGCAAGCAAAACTGCCCGTAGCCCACCACCGAGTCGCGTAACTGGGCGAGACAGCTCTCGGCAATGACCTCAGCGGCGATGTCTCCGTGCAGTTGCGCAGCCATTCCGAGCGCACGCCCGGCGTCATCGGTGCAGTGTCCGGAGGTGGGGTCCGGTTCGACGCCGTTGGAATGTTCGACGATGCCGACCCAGTCGAGCAGCCGCAGCAACGGGACCAGCGTCGGCTTCGGAAGTTGCGCGTTCGGTGAAGTGATCATGGCGGTCATCGCATGACCCCGCCTGCACCCGCGAATTGGGTCGAGGCGCGGAGCAGTTCGGCGAATCGATGGCCGATCACTCCCC
This sequence comes from Actinomycetota bacterium, assembly GCA_009705225.1. Classification (GTDB taxonomy): domain Bacteria; phylum Actinomycetota; class Acidimicrobiia; order Acidimicrobiales; family Acidimicrobilacustridaceae; genus Acidimicrobilacustris. Next base: position 4,385 of record WLCQ01000107.1, read on the forward strand.
AGTCACAGCGCATCCCCTCGATACGCGCCGAAGTCTCCATCCGGTGACAGAGTTCCGGATCGCTGACGAGCTCATGAATCGATGCGGCAATCTGGGCGGACGAACCATGGTCAACCACGAACAGCGCACCGGTGCTCTCGAGCTCCCGGGCATGGGCGAATGCGGTGGCAATCACCGGTTTTCCAGCCGCCATTGCCTCAACAAGCACACCGGAGGTGACCTGATCATGGTTGTCATAGGGAAGGAGCACGAACGAGGCCTGATCGATCCAGTCCTGCTGCTCACGCCATGAGCAGTAGCGGTTGTCGAACCGAACCAGATCCTCCACCCCCCGGCTCACTGCGAGGTCCTGCAGACTTTGCCGGTACTGCTCACCGTGTTGGTTGCGCACATTCGGATGCGTGGAACCGGCGACGAGATACCCGACATCCACACCCATCTCGCGCAACTGACCGATGGCGTTGATGCCATGCTCGATCCCCTTACCCGGGCCGATCAATCCCCAGGTGAGCATCAGCGGAGACGAATCATCGAAATCTGCTGAATGTCGCTTGCGGGTCGTGGCGCCATGGGGGATGACCACCACGCGTTCGGGGTCGATGGCAACTGTGTCCAGCAGGCGATGACGTGCGGTGGGGCCGTGCACCACGAGCGCGGATGCCGTGTCCACCAGCGCCGCGAGAACCTCCCGCTGCAACGGGTTCGGTTCGGCCAGCACAGTATGGAGCACCGCAACCGGTGGCCGATCAAGGTGCCCGAGGAATTTGACGATTCCGATGCCCTCATCACCCGGATAGATCCCGAACTCATGCTGGATGAGCACGCGGTCGAACTCGTTCGCAACTTCGGCGGCCCTGATCGCTCCATCGGGCTCCCCGTCGCGCCAAGTCGCCACGACCCCATCGGGGGTCGGACGTGAAGGCTCGAGGTGGTTGAGCAGTCGGAGCACACCAGCGTCCGTACCGCTGGCGCGTAATGCCTCCCGCACATTGCTGGTGTAGGTCGCCAATCCGCAGCGGGTCGGCGGTGCCGTCCCGACAACCAATGTTCGGTTGAGCTGCTCTTGATGGTTCACGTTCGAACTCCTTCGTAGTTCTGGTGATTGATCAGGGTCGGGTGAGTGACTGGATGGAACGGGTCGTTGTGTGCTCGGCCACCAACTGCTCTTCGGCAGTTGCGATATGCGCCCGTGTTGCGGCGACCGAGTCGGGATTGACTGACACCGAGGTGATGCCGAAGCGCACCAGGTGCTCGGCGAACTCAGGGTTGTTCGAGGGTGCCTGTCCGCACAGCGACGAGGTGATTCCTGCGCCGTGCGCACTCTCGATGATCTGGCGGATGGCAGCGAGCACCGCGGTGTCGCTCTCGTCGAACAGTTCCGAACAGATCTCGGAATCACGATCCACACCGAGCATGAGTTGGGTGAGGTCGTTCGAACCGATGGACACACCGTCGATACCCAACGCGGCGTATTCGGCGACCCGGTAGATGATCGAGGGAACCTCCGCCATCACCCACCGTCGAAGATCGCGTTGCGAGCCGAGCGAACTGCGATCAATGAGTTCGATGCACTCCTCGAGTTCCCACTTCGTACGAACGAACGGCAGCATCACATGCAGATTGGGCGTTCGTTCTCGAACCCGCGCAAGCGCCTCGAGCTCAAGATTGAAGATCTCCGGATCCTGCGTGTAGCGGAAGCAACCCCGATAGCCGATCATCGGGTTCTCCTCGAACGGTTCGAAGCTCGCTCCACCCTTCAGCGCACGGAACTCATTCGATCGGAAATCTGTCGTCCGATAGATCACTGGTCGCGGGAAAAACGGCGTCGTGATCTGCAGCAACGATTCGGTCATACGGCTGACGAACTGTTCAGCGCCTCCAGCGGCGAGAAACGCCTTCGGATGGGTTCCACTCAGCGCCTCGGTCAGGAGGAACTCCGCACGAAGTAATCCCACGCCGTCGACACCGTCAATGGCTGCGGCTGCTTCGGCCCGTTCGGGAAAGGCGAGGTTCACGTAGAGCTTGGTGGCGAGCTCCTGCACCGGAACCGAACTGCGGGGAGATCTGATGATGACGTTGCGATGCGCCTCGTCATCCCGCGTGAGCTCGGCCACCACATTGCCGAGATGGATCGCTCCATGAGCGCCATCCACGGTGACGACTTCACCATCACGAAGCGTGCTGGTGGCTGTGCGACAACCGACGACTGCGGGCACCCCGATCTCACGACTCACAATCGCGGCATGACAGGTGAGACCGCCGCCATCAGTGACGATCGCCGCCGACCGACGGATCGTCGGCACCCAATCCGGACTGGTCATGGGAGCGACCAGGATCTCTCCATCGCGGAGCAGATGGCCGTCCTCGGGAGTGGCCAGCACCCGGACCCGACCGGTAGCCACACCGGGCGCGGCACCGAGGCCGATCAGGAATGGTGCAACCCCGGAGCCGCTCGCGGGCATCGAAACCAACGTTGCCGGTGATCCAGCACCGTTCGTCGTGATCGGACGGGACTGCACGATCCACACCTTGTGGCCGGAACCGATCGCCCATTCGACGTCCTGGGGTTCTCCGTAGTGCGCCTCGATCGCGAGTCCGATCTTGGCAATCGAGAGCACATCGCCGTCGGTCAGCACCCTCGCGTCACCCACCTGGGCGGGCAGTTCGATTCGCAGATCATGACCGAGTGCGTCCTTTGCGATCTTGAACGCTTGATGACCAACCCGCACACTTTCAATCCCGAGAGAACGCTCATCGGAACCGCGGTGCACGCGATATGTGTCCGGCTCGACCTGCCCACTCACCACCACCTCACCAAGTCCGAGTGCGGCTTCGATGGTGAGCAGTGATGCGTCTGTACTCGCGGGGTCGACGGTGAACATCACGCCCGAACGATTGGACTCGATCATCTGCTGCACAACGACGGCAATGCTGGGTTCTCGCTCGATTCCCTGATATCCGCGATAGGCGATCACCCGCTGGCCGAACAGCGACGCCCAGCAGCTCACGATCGCATCGAGGATCTCGTCGATACTCGTGAGATTGGTGAACGTGTCATTCATCCCAGCGAACGACGTGTCTCTGGCGTCTTCGCCGACTGCTGAAGAGCGCACGACCAGTGAGATCGGTGTCGTCCGTTCCGGATCGACGGCAAGTCGCTTCACCGATTCCACGATCTGCTGGTGAAGCGCTTCGGGCATTCCCGCTTCTCGTATGAGTCGGCGGGCTTCGTTCGATGCAGCGAGCAGCGCAACATCGTCGAGCGGATGGTTGTGCTGCACGATGCCGAGAAGGTGGCTACGAGCTCCAGCGGCGCCCATGGCATCGAGGTAGGCATCAGCCGTGATGACGAAGCCGGGAGGAACCGGGAACCTTGCCCGGGTGAGTTCACCGAGATTGGCCGCCTTGCCGCCGACCGAGTCAGCGTCCCCGAGTGTGAGTTCCTCGATCCATCGGATCGGTGCTGCTGTCATCGTGATCTCCTCGGCGGTACGGGCGGTCCTGAAACCATGCCGTTGTCGAGGTCTCATGGCGATAGCGCATGAGCGGTAATTCATTGGCTGGGTTGCGTTCGCGTAGCAGTCGTGCGTTCCCCTTCATGGGGGGCGACTGACGAGCGAAACTCACGCGCGCGGTCGGACGAGGTGACGAAATCGCCGTCGTATGGTCGCCCGTTTCTGCACGGTGTCGGCCACGATCACCACCGGGAACGCGCAAACGGCGACCATCAGACCCCCTGCACTCGGCAGCACCTGACCGAGCAGGTCAGCGATTGGTGCGACGAGCAGGAATGTCCCGAGGAGCAGCACCTGCAACGCAAGCGCGCCCAGCATCAGAGTGTTACGCCGAGCCGAGAGCTGCCACGCGCGTAACTGCGTGCTCCGACATGCCAACGCATTCGCCATCTGGCCCACGACAACTGCCGTGAATGCTGCGCCGGA
>WLCQ01000108.1 GCA_009705225.1 Actinomycetota bacterium
GAACCCGCACCAGTCGAGTTGTGCCGCCTCGACGAATTCGAGCAGTTGATCGTGGTCGGCCTCGGTCTCTCCCGGGTACCCGACGATGAAGTTGGAACGGAACGTCGCGGCGGGTTCGCGTCGGCGGATGTCGGTGATTCGCTTGAGGAATCGCTCACCGTCACCCCAACGACGCATCCGGCGCAGCAGCGGTGCCGACACATGTTGCAGCGAAAGATCGAAATACGGGACGCCGGTTGCGCAGATGGCGTCAATGAGCGAGTCGGTCAGATCCGACGGATAGAGATAGAGAAGTCTGACTCGATCAACGAGCTGCGCCACCTGCTCGACCAGCGGAACGATGGATCGCTCCCCCACCCCCTGATCGCGTCCGAATGCGGCGAGATCTTGGGCAACCAACACGATCTCGCGAGCTTCGAGTTGTTCGACCTCGGTGAGGATGTCGCTGACCGATCGCGAGCGTTGCTTGCCCCGAAATGAGGGGATGGCACAGAACCCGCAGGCGCGATCGCAACCCTCGGCCACCTTCACATAGGCCCACGGTGACTCGGAGCGGGGACGGGGCAGGTTCAGAAGATCGAACGCCGGAACAGCCGGACCGCCTGAAGGTTTCATTGACAACGAGACCGGAACACCTGTGACTGTTGGGCTCGTGAGTGACTGCCCGAACCCGCTCACCGCGTCGACCTCGGGCAGCGCCTCGGCCAGTTCGGAGCCATATCGCTCAGCCATGCACCCGGTGACCACCAGGCGCGCCCCGGGAGCCCGCACCGAGTCGAGGCCGAGGATGACATCGATGGATTCCTGCCGGGCCTCCTCGACGAAGGCACAGGTGTTGACCACGACGACATCAGCCGCCTCAGGAGAATCGGCGGCCACGAATCCATCGGCGACCATCGTGCCGACGAGTTTGTCGGAGTCCACCTGATTCTTGGGGCAGCCGAGGGTCTCGATCCAGTAGCTGCCTGTCATCTGACCATCGTAGGCGAGTCGACCGGGAGATCAGTCCAGCGCAATGCCAGCACGCTTCGCCGTTCAGGCGCCGGAGGCGCCAGTCATCCCGGCGTCGAACTCCTCGGGAGTGATCAGGACCGTGCGGGCCTTGGAGCCTTCGGACGGGCCGACAACCCCGCGTTGCTCAAGCAGATCCATGAGACGACCTGCACGAGCGAAGCCGACACGAAGCTTTCGCTGCAGCATCGAGGTGGACCCGAGTTGCGAACGAACCACGAGTTCGGTGGCGGCGATCAGGAGGTCGTCGTCGTCATCGCCATCGGCAACACCTGATCCACCGGATGCTGCCGACGCGGATTCCTCCGAACCCTGGACCGAGTCGTCGAAACGCAGATCGGGCGATTGCTTGCGCCAGGCGGCGACCACTGCGCGCACCTCGTCCTCGGTGACCCATGCCCCCTGGATGCGCTGCGCGATGCTCGAACTGGGGCCGAGCAGGAGCATGTCGCCCCGCCCGAGCAATTTCTCAGCGCCACCCTGATCGAGGATGACACGAGAATCGGCGAGGCTCGACACGGCGAAGGCGAGGCGGGCGGGCACGTTGGCCTTGATCACACCCGTGATCACGTTGACCGACGGACGCTGCGTTGCGATGACGAGATGAATGCCGACCGCGCGAGCCATCTGGGCAATACGACAGATGGATTCCTCGACGTCGCGAGCAGCGACCATCATGAGATCGTTCAACTCGTCGACGACCACGAGGATGTAGGGCAACCGGTTGAATTCGACACCCATATCCGGATCGTCGATGAGTTCGCCCTTGTCGTAGGACGCGTTGTACCCGTCGATGTCGCGGAAGCCGACCTCGGAGAGAAGGTCGTAGCGACGTTCCATCTCCTTGACCGTCCATGCGAGAGCATTGGCTGCTTTCTTCGGATTGGTGACCACCTGGGTGAGCAGATGCGGCAGTCGGTTGTACTGGCCCAACTCGACCCGCTTCGGGTCGATGAGGATGAGGCGCACCTGATCAGGAGTCGAACGCATGAGGATCGAGGTGAGCAAGGAATTGATGCACGAGGACTTGCCTGCGCCAGTAGCGCCGGCGATGAGAATATGCGGCATCTTGGACAGGTCGGCAAGGATCGATCGACCATTGATGTCGCGACCGATGGCAACCTCGAGTGGGTTCTTCGCCGCCCGGGCCTCCGGTGAAGCAAGGATGTCGCCCACGGCAACGACCTGACGGGAATCGTTGGGAACCTCGACACCAATGGCCTGCTTACCCGGAATCGGGGCGAGGATTCGCACATCGGGGGTCGCCATCGAATAGGCGATGTCCTTATGAAGACTCGTGACCCTTGCGACCTTCACACCGGCCGCGAGCTCCAGTTCATAACGGGTGACAGTTGGGCCGACGACCATGCCGACAAGGCGGGTCTGCACGCCATGTTCAGCCAGTGCCGCTTCGAGCAGTTTGCCTCGTGCCTCGACCTGGGCGCGGTCGACTTCCTGCACCTTCGACCGCTCCAACATCTTGAGCGGAGGGAGTTTCCAGATGACCGGCTTGGCCGCTGGCCCGATCGGCATGACCAACTGCTGCGAGCCGGCTGGTTCCTCCTCTGCCGTCGGCACATGCACCGCGAGCGGATCATCGGCCTCATCGGCGTCATCACCCTGATCGCCATCGCCCTCGTCGCCGGCCACGAACACGCCGTGGCTCTCGTCCTGATCGACACTGTCAACACCGAGGTCGTCGTAGAGACCCGCCGACGGGTCGATGATTTCACCGCGGAAATCGTCGAACTCGGCGGAATCGGCGGTCGAACCGTCGATGAACAGCGGCGCCGGATCATCCTCGGATTCGGTGCTTTCAGAATTCGTGCCATCGGCATTCGTGGCATCAGTCTCGGAGCTACCGACCTCGAACAGCGAGTCGACGCCGCGTCGAAGTACTCCCTGCACCGGCTTCACGCCATCGGCGGTACGACGCGCTGCGGTACGAACAGACACACCGGTCGCGATGACAAGACCGACTACCGCAATGGCGACCATCACGAGTGCGGCGCCCCATGGGGCGAGCAATGCCACCAACGGGGTTCCGATGAGGGCGCCGAGGTATCCCCCGGCGGCGATGATGTCGTCGAGTGGGGCGTCGAACGCCGGACGACCATTCGTGATGAACAACAGTCCGTCAATGGCAGCGAACACCAGCATCGTGCCGAGCACGAGTCGGACGGTGAGTTGGCCGGGCGAGGCCTCCGATGATCGGGGACCGCGAAGCAGCAGCGCGCCGGCGACCACGAGAACAGGGGCGGCCATGATTCGCAGCGAACCGAACACCGCGCCGAACACATCGGCGAGGCCATGACCCAGGGGGCCGGCGAGGTTCCCGTAGACACCGAGTGCGGTGAGGAGGCCGAGGGCTACAAGGGCGACGCCCCACATGTCGTGCCCGTGGCCGGCGAGGACCTGCGAGACAGCGCCAGTCTTCGCTGGACTCTTTGCAGGGCTCTTCGCTGGGCGCTTCGCCGAGGCCGAGCCTCCCTTGGGCGCCCTGGTGCGCTTGGAGGTCGCGGAACGCGACGGCGCCGGCTTACGCGCTGCGGTCGACTTGGTCGACGTCCGCTTCGCTCCACCGGAGGACGCGGAGGAAGAAGCCTTGGGCGACTTCGATCGGGATGCTGGAGATGTCTGTTTCGTGGCCACAGGCGTGCGCGATTCTCTCGTGGCCCTCTCCGCTCGCCAGAACCAATGGTACTGGTCCGATCGGAGCGATGTGGGGATCACGGCCGGATTCCTGCCGCGACAGCCCGATCCGCGATGAGCCGCTGCCGTCGGTATTGGCGAAGTACGGTTCCGTCCACACCAAAAGGGGTATCGAATGTCTCTACGCAAAGTTCTCACAGTGGTCGTTGCCGGCCTTCTCTTCGCCACCGCTCTCACTGCGCAGGCCCCGGGGGCCTCGGCCATCCCACCGGTCGTGCCACTGCCGGACTTCTACTCCGTGCCCTCACCGCTGACCCCGGGCGAGCCCGGTGAGCTGATCTCCAGCGAGCCAGTGTCGGCTCCGGGCCTCCACGGTTCCATGTGGCGGGTCATGTACCACTCGCAAGCCATCGATGGCACCGACATCGCCGTCACCGGCCTCATCGCCACCCCGGATGACGACGCACCCACCCACGATGTGGTCACATGGGCACACGGCACCACCGGTATCGCCGATTCCTGTGCACCGTCGCTCAACCCTTCGAGTTCCGAGATGGTGCTGCTGGCCAATGGACTGCTCGACAAGGGATACGTGGTCACCGCCACCGACTACGAGGGTCTCGGCACGCCGGGACGCCACCCCTACATCGCTGGCATCAGCGAAGGACGCGGCACGCTCGACATCGTGAAGACCGCAGTTGCGATGCCCGAGGTGAAGGCGTCGACGGACTACATCGTCTGGGGTCATTCCCAGGGTGGTCACGCCGCCATGTTCGCCGGGCACCTCGCGGCAGCATGGGCCCCTGAGCTGAACCTCAAGGGTGTCGTGGCCGGTGCTCCCCCGTCGCAGATGCTGCTCCTCAACGCCGCCCTTCAGACGAGCCCGTACAAGTACTACATCGGCATGACGGCCGCCGGTTTCAACGCCGGCTACGGCGACACCCTCGCACCGCTCGACAAGGTCCTGACCCCAGAGGGTCTGGAATGGCTGGACAACGTCGACCAAGGCTGCACCGGATATCTCAGTTCCGCTTCTGAGGGCCTCGACTTCTCGACACTTCAGAAGGCTGATCCGGCAACCGTGCCGGAATGGAATGCTCTGCTGAAGGAGAACGATCCGGGAACCTTCACCGAAGCATTCGATGCTCCGCTGCTCATCATTCATGGAGGCAACGACGAACAGATCCCCGTGATCGCGTCGAAGCTGATGTTCGACACCCTCTGCGGGATTGGTCAGACCCAGACCCGCTGGGTCTTCCCCGGCCAGAGCCACGCCGGTGTGATCCTTCCCTCAGCTCCGGCCATGCTCGACTGGATGGGCGATCGGTTCAGCGGGGTTCCTGATTCCGGCGAGATCGTTCCCACTGACGCTCAGGTCGAGACCTGCAATCTCGCCACTCCCGTGGTTGCGCCCAGCTTCACCGGCTGATCAGCAGTACCTAGTCAGCAAGTTCACCGTGGTCGCGGCAGTTCGCCCTCCATCCGGAGGGCGTGACCAACACGCGCAGGCGACGACCACACACGGTGCAGAATCGCGGCGGATCGAGTTCGCGCCGGCACTCAATTGCCGGGTGTTCGGCCAGAGGTGTGCCGCACCATCGGCAGAAGGTGTCGGCGCTCACCGGCCTGAGGCTCAGAACGCCTTCGACAACGCGCCGATGGGCATATGCAGGTCTTCGAGCATCTGCAGATCCTCATCGGCCGAGCGTCCGAGCGTTGTGAGGTAATTACCCACGATCAGTGCATTGATGCCGGAGGTGAGGCCGAGCGCCTGGAGTTCACGCAACGTGACCTCGCGTCCACCGGCGTAGCGCAGGATGACCGAGGGCAGACCGAGGCGGAACATCGCGATCCAGCGAATGGCTTCGAGTGGCTCGACCAAGGGGCGACCCGCGAAGGGAGTGCCGGGGCGCGGATTGAGGAAGTTGATCGGCACCTCGGCCGGTTCGACAGCCCGCAGCTGCCCGATGAGTTCGAGACGTTGATCGACCGATTCCCCCATGCCGAGCAACACACCGCAGCACAGTTCCATACCGTGATCGCGAATCAGCTTGCAGGTATCGAAACGCTCAGCCCACGAGTGCGTTGTGACCACGTTCGGGAAGAATGACTCGGAGGTCTCAAGGTTGTGGTTGTAGCGATGCACGCCACCCTCAGCGAGGCGACGAGCCTGTTCATCTGTGACGATGCCGGCGCTGACGGCCACGTTGAGACCAGTTTCCTCGCGCACGATCGGCACCAACTCGAGAATGCGTTGCATGGTTCGCTCATCAGGACCACGAATGGCCAGCACGATGCAGAACTCGCTGGCGCCGAGCGCCGCCGTTTCGCGGGCCGCTTCGATGACCTCGGCAGTATCGAGGAACGGCGTGGCCTGCACCGGGGATTCGAACTTGGCCGACTGCGAACAGAAATGGCAGTCCTCGGGGCAGCCGCCGGTCTTGGCCGACAGAATGCCTTCGACCTCGACGGTGTCGCCACACCACTCGAGACGAACGTCGTGGGCGAGCGAGGCCAATGCGGGCACCGAGGAGTCGGGCACATCGGCAAGCATGGAGAGTTCATCGAGCGTCAGTTGGCGGCGCTCATCAAGCAGAGCGATGCTCGCCGCGCGAAGTGCTTCGCGGGCTGCTTCGACCGAGAGCCGGGGCCGCTCGGGCACACGGGGATTGGGGCTGAGGGCGACCGGGACGTCAGACATGAGGGCCAAGGGTAGGCGCCACCGGGGGCAACCCGGAAACGCACCACCCGGCACCGGTTCTGCGGGGTCAGGCCTCCATGATGACCGGGACGATCATCGGACGACGCTTGGTCTGCTCACTCACGAACTTGCCCGCCGCCCGCCGCACAACGCGGGACAGAGACTCGGTATCAGTGGCGTTGTTGCGCATCGAATCGAGAACGGCCACTCGTACGCGCTCGGCGCACATATCGAGAAGATCCTCGGCCTCGGCGGCATGCACCCAACCCCGGGTGATGATCTCGGGGCCCATCATGATCGAGCGTTCCTGAAGATCGATACCAACGATGACCACGACGACACCCTCGTCAGCAAGCACGCGACGATCGCGCAACACGCCAGAGCCGACATCGCCAACGATTCCGTCGACATACAGATAGCCAGCGGGAACCTGCGCAGAGGGTCGCATGCCCTTCTCATCGAGGATGACCTGATCACCATCGGTGCACACGATGATGTGATCGGCGGCCACACCCATCTGGCGGCCGAGCTTGGCGTGGGCGACGAGATGGCGGTACTCGCCGTGCACCGGGATGAACCATTCCGGCTTCACGATGGACAGCAACATCTTGAGATCCTCAGCCTTGGCATGACCCGAGGCGTGCACATCGGCGATACCGGAATGCACGACCTCTGCACCCAGACGCACCAGCCCATTGATGACCTTGGAGACGTCCTGCTCGTTGCCCGGGATGGGATGTGAGCTCATGATGACGACATCGTCGGAACTGAGCGTGATCCAGCGGTTCTCGTTGGCCGCCATGAGCGACAGCGCCGACATGGGCTCGCCCTGACTACCGGTCGAGATGATGCAGACCTTCTCGGGCGGGAGGTCGTCGATGTCGGTGATATCGCGAAGGCGGTTCTCGGGGATGTTGAGCAACCCCATCTCGCGGGCCATGCGCACGTTCTTCTTCATCGACAGACCCATGGTGGCCACGACCCGGTCGAAGGAAATGGCGGCGTCGGCGATCTGCTGCACGCGATGGATATGGCTGGCGAAGCAGGTCGTGATGATGCGACGACCCTCGAAGCGATGGAAGAGGTCGTAGAGCACGCCACCAACGGTGGTCTCGGATGCCGCGTGGCCGCGTTCGTCGGCGTTGGTGGAATCGGACAGCAGCAGGCGGATGCCTTCACCAGAGGCGATGGCCCCGATGCGGGCGAGGTCGGTCAGTCGACCATCGACCGGGGTGAGATCAAGTTTGAAATCACCGGTGTGCAGGATGACGCCCTGGGGCGTATGAAACGCAGTGGCGAGGCCATGGGGCACCGAGTGGGTGACAGGGATGAACTCGACATCGAACGGACCGATCTGGCGACGCTCACCGTCGGCCACAGCGATGAACTCGGTGCGGTCGAGCAGCCCCGCTTCCTCGATGCGATTGCGAGCCAAACCGAGCGTGAGCGCGGAGCCGAAGATCGGGAAGGAGAGCTCACGAAGCAGGTACGAAAGGCCACCGACGTGATCCTCGTGGCCGTGGGTGGCGATGCAGCCCACGATGCGATCAGCGTTCTGACGCAGGTACGTGAAATCCGGGAGCACGAGATCTATGCCGAGCATGTCGAGATCGGGGAACATGAGTCCGCAGTCGACCAACATGATCGAACCATCGACTTCGATACAGGCACAGTTGCGCCCGATCTCGCCCAGACCTCCGAGGAATGTGACTCTGACCGGATTCGCCTCGGTTGTTTCAGTTTTCCTGCTCACGCATACAGCCTCTCGTGCACCGCGAGCGCACGGGCCTCGAGATCGTCGGGGCCGAAGCCCATTGGTGGGCGGCACGGACCAGCGGGCTGTCCGAGCGCCCGCA
>WLCQ01000109.1 GCA_009705225.1 Actinomycetota bacterium
AGTGACGTTTTCACGTCGGCGAATCTGACGAACACGAATTTTGTGGGTTCGACGTTCCCGGATGCGAGTGGTTGTTGGGGTAATGCGTTCCGGTATGCGGTGCTGAATGGCACTGATTTCACGAACGCGAACCTGAGTGGCAATTGCTTCAACTCGGTTTCGTCGAATGATTTCGCTGGTGTGAAGTTCGCTGGGGCGAATCTCCGGGGTGTGAATTTCGGTAGTGGGAAGTTGAGTGGTGCGTCGTTCGCTGGTCTTGATCTCACGAATGCTTGGTTTGGTTCTGCGAATTTGACTGGTGTTGATTTCCGTGGAGCGACTGTTGCGAATACGAGTTTCTCTTCGGCGACATTGACGGGTGCGAATCTTTCGGGTCTGACGTTCACGGGTATGCGTAGTGACATTTTCACGTCGGCGAATCTGACGAACACGAAGTTCGTGGGTTCGACGTTCCCGGAAACGAATGGTTGTTGGAGCAATGCGTTCCGGTATGCGGTGCTGAATGGCACTGATTTCACGAACGCGAACCTGAGCGGAAACTGCTTGAGCACGGTCGCGAGCAGCCAGATCCTCAACACTGTCTTCGCGGGTGCGAATCTCACCAGCGTTTCACTTACCTCGGTCAACCTTGGGACCTCGGTCTTCACGAATGCAACCATCACGAGTGCGACCCTGAATGGTGCGAATCTGAGCGGGGTGAGCGGCATTGGTGCTCAAGGAACCAGCATCGCCACAAACGGGTCCACGCAGTTGCCGTCGATGTGGAGGGTAACCAGCGGGACTCTTTACGTGACGCGAGCTCCTTCAGACGCTCCGGCTATCACCAGCACCAGCGTCGGTGATGGCTCGATCACCGTGAACTGGTCGGCACCGACTGCGAACACTGGTGACGCGACCACTGGCTACCTCGTGTGCATCGACTCAGCCTGTTCGACCGTCGCAAGCAGTGCTCGTACTGCCACGGTTACGGGGCTCACTACTCCCGGTGTTCGCTCGGTCACCGTTGCTGCAAGCAATGCTGGTGGACCCTCGCCGGTGGCAAGTACAACTGCACTGCCGAGGACAGCTCCGTCGGCCCCAGTACTCGGAATCACCGCTGTTGCTGACGGCTCGTTGGCTCTTAACTGGTCGGCACCGGTGACTGATGGTGGTTACTCAATCACCGGCTTCCGCGCTTGTGTTGGTGCGCTTTGCCAAGACCTTGATGCCTCGGCGGTGTCGGTGACATTCACTGGGCTCGTTGGCGGAACCGACTACACGCTTCGGGTGCGGGCCATCAACTCTCTCGGTTCATCCGCTGATGCGGTGACGAATGCCGCTCCAACGCCGTTCGTCGTACCCTCCCGACCTGTGGTCACGTCAGCATCCTTGAGCGGTTTGACGTTGTCGCTTGCGTGGCAGGCCCCAGTGAGCACGGGCGGGGCGCCGATCACGGGCTATGTGGTCTGTGCGAATCAAGCGACGCGGTGTCGCGAGGTCGATGCAGCAACGACCTCGATCGCTCTGAAGTTGAACGACCCGCTCACGGACTTCAATGTTCGAGCGGTCAATTCTGTAGGTTCGTCGGTGGCTTCGCGAGGACTGGTCGTCGGTGGAAGGATCCTTCGATCCGGCGTGAATCTGGCGGGGTTGAATTTCTCCGGTGCCGATTTGTCCCGAGTCGACCTGGCGGATGCGAATCTGTCCGGTGCGAACCTCTCCGGCACCGACCTCTTCGGTGCGTCACTCGCCGGTGCTGATTTTTCAGGAGCAAATCTCGTTGGAGCGAGACTCAGCGAGGCGGATCTGTCTGGCGCGAAGTTCGCCGGGGCGGACATGAGAGAGTCGTTGCTTCACCGAGTCTTGATTGATGAGGAGACTGATTTCCGTTTGGTCGACGGTGTTGATGCGGTCGGGAACTCGATCGTCGGTACGACCGATCTGCTTCCGGAAATCTGGAGTTTGAGTGCCGGGCGACTGCTCGTGATGGTGGAACCGTCGGCGCCGAAGTTGCTCGGTCTGACACGGAGCACCCAGGCGATCAATGTCACGTGGGAAGTTCCTGAGAACAATGGTGGCGGTCGGATTCTTGGCTACCGGGCCTGCGTTGTCGGAGGTTCGTGCTCATTGGTCTCTGAATCCGCACGAGGAACCACGCTCAGTGGGCTCGCCAATGGCGCGACCTACACGGTCACCATCTCTGCGAGGAACGCTGCCGGTTACTCGCCGGTCGATTCTGCATCAATCAGTCTCCCCGAAGCTCCCTCCGCTCCTCAGTCCGTCGAGACGACGGCAGGGCCATCATCAATTGCAGTCCGTTGGCTCGCGCCGACCTCATCGGGTGGAAGTCGGATCACCAGTTACTCGATCTGCGCTGGGGCAACCTGCGTGTCGGCGGCAGAGACGGATCGGTCGGCGACGATCTCCGGGCTCTCCAACGGGACCGGGTATGCGGTCACAGTTGTCGCGGTCAACGCCTACGGGCGTTCAGTCGCGAACACTGAAGCCGGAACAGTCGTGCCCTATACGTCGCCCTCGGCGCCGTCCATAACCTCCGTTGTCGGCACGGATCAGACCCTCACGATCAACTGGTCAGCTGGCTTCAATGGCGGCTCCGCTCTCACGGGAAATCGTGTGTGCGTCAATCGGTCGGTAGGTCGGACAATCTGCGTGCCCGTCGTTGGATCAGCGACGTCTGCGTCGGTTCCGGGGTTGGTCAACGGTGCCACCTACGACGTCGTACTCACTGCGTCGAACATCGCCGGTGGGATTTCGGTTTCGAGCACTGGCGTTCCTTCGACTCTCGCTGATGTGCCAAAGATCGTGTCCGCCACACATCGACCGGGCGCAGTCGACCTGGTCTGGGAGGCTCCGAAGTTCGATGGGGGAGCGGCCCTGACCAAGTACCAGATCTGTGCTGGTGCGAGCTGTGTGAACCTCAGCGCCTCTGCGACAAGCGGTTCCGTTACCGGTTTGGCAAATGGCTCGACCTATGCGCTGACTGTCAAGGTATTCAATGTCCACGGCGCATCAGATTCTGAAGCGCGGTCGATCCATCTTCCGGGTGCGCCTTCGGCATCTGAGATTCGGAGCGTGCTTGGAACCGACGGAAGCCTCACAATCCGTTGGAATTCGCCGAGTTCGAATGGCGGCAGTCCGGTTACCGGTTATCGGGTCTGTGTCTCAACCACCTGCAGTGAGCTTGACGCCACGGCTCGTGACCGCACTGTCACCGACCTCGTCAACGGCACCATCTATGAGGTGCGTGTGTCCGCATCTTCGGCCTATGGAACCTCAGTGGTGAGTACCGGTTCGGGTACCCCGTTCACGACGCCAACCTCGCCGTCGATCACGTCGGTGGTCAGCGCCGATTCCTCACTCGACGTCTCGTGGGCGGCGGCGTTCGACGGTGGGTCTGATCTCATCGGTTACGAGATCTGTGCGACGCCGGACACCGGCCGTTCAGTATGTGTCGGAGCGGCAGCAGGCGATGACGGAGCGCTTCTGAATGGATTGAAGAACGGAACGGCGTACGCGGTTTCTGTCGTCGCCCGCAACGCCGCAGGCGCTGCCACTGCGGCCAGCGCAACCGGCACGCCTTCCACGGTCCCGACCGTGCCAAAGATCCTGTCGGCAACGATGCGTCCGAATGGTGTCGACGTCACTTGGGCGGAGCCACGTTTCGATGGTGGTGCACCGTTGCTGCGCTACCAGGTCTGCGCCGATGCAACCTGCGTGAACATCTCGGCTTCCGCCACTGGCGGAGCGGTGATGGGCCTGACGAATGGTCTGGGTTACTCCGTCACGGTGAAGGCGGTCAACCTCCAAGGCTCGTCGGAAACGATGACGGTACCGGTCACGCTTGCGGGCACGCCCGATGCGCCCACTGATGTGAGTGCGACGCCGTCTGGCGGTGCGATCTCGGTCCGCTGGGCTGCTCCGGTGGCGACAGGCGGAAGTCGGATCACCGGATATTCGCTCTGCGCGAATGCCATTTGTGTCGACGCTGCATCCACGGAGCGAAGCGCAGTCATTCCTGGCCTGACGAATGGAGCCTCCTACGCAGTTCAGGTGCGGGCAGTGACTTCGTATGGCACATCAATCGCCGCTTCAGGCGGTTCAATCGTGCCATTCACAACTCCAGATGCTCCATCAATCTCCTCGGTTGTGGCAGGGAATCGTTCGCTCGCAATCACGTGGATCGCCGGAAACACAGGTGGGGCCCTGATCATCGGCCACCGGGTGTGCGCTGTCCCGGCGGATCCGGCTGCTCGCTCGGTATGTGCCAGCGTCGAGGCCGACGCAGGAACAGCGACCATCACCGGACTGCGCAACGGCGTCGGCTACTCGGTCACGGTGACCTCTCGCAATGCTGCAGGGGCGGGTATCGCTGCTGAATCGGCCGGAGTTCCTGCTTCCGTTCCGTGGCGAGTCACCACGTTCGTTGCCACTGCTCGCTCAGGGGCGGTCGAGTTGTCGTGGAGCGAACCAACCTTCGATGGTGGGACTGAGATCGTCGGGTACACGGTCTGCGTTGGCGCTATATGTCAGACGATTGATGCTGATGAAAGGACCGCCCGATTCGAGGGCCTTGTCAACGGGACCCGTTACGACACAACGATTTTTGCTACCAACGGCCAAGGGTCGTCCACTCTCGTGACTCGGTCGTTTGTTCCGAGCCTCATCGCCGGTCCATAAGTGAGAGGTCAGCTGGGCGAGTAGCCCGGCTGGCCCCTCTACGGGCTCTAGGGTCCTTCTCATGGCAACTGGTGATTCAGAGCAGAGTCGGCGCGAGCGTGGTCTCGCCAAGTACCGAGAGGTCTATGGCGACGACGCGTTCGTCTTCGAAGCTGGACAATCAGCGTTCTTCGATCTCATGCTCTCGCAGTTGTTCGGTGAGGTGTGGGCTCGTTCAGTTCTCGAGGTTCCGCAACGTCGACTGCTGGTCATGGGGGTTCTCGCCGCCCAACGCGCCTTCGACACTCTGGGTATCCAGTTCTCCCGCTGTCTCGAGAGTGGTGAGCTCACCGTAGAGCAGGTCCGTGAGGTGGCGATCCACCTGATTCCGTATGTCGGGTACCCGAGCAGCAGCGACCTCTACCGGGTGAGTGAGGTAGCGATCGGAACCTACGAGAAGGCGCATCGTCAACAGGAGGGCACCAATGAGTGAACCGACGAGCGTCGCGGTCATCGGCGTCGGCCGCATGGGTGGTCCGATCGCTGGAAATCTGATCAACGCCGGCTACGACGTGCGAGTGTTCGATGTCTCCGCCGAAGCCGTAGCTGAACTTGTTGCGCTCGGAGCAGTCGCCGCCACCACCCCTGCTGAAGCCGCACATGGGGCAGCCGTCGTTTGTGTCGTGGTCTTTGATGACGACCAGACCCGTGAGGTCCTCACTGGTAGCGATGGCGTTCTCGGGGTGCTCGCTGCCGGAGCGGTCGTCGCCGTCCACACGACCGTGAGCATCGAAACCATCCGTGACCTTGCGGTGGCCGGCGAAGCTGTTGGTGTTGCGGTGCTTGATGCGGGTGTCAGCGGTGGGGAGGAGGGGGCGCAGGCCGGCACGCTCCTCACCATGGTGGGTGGTGCGGATGACGCCGTTGCCCGAGTCACGCCGGTGCTCATGGCGTTCTCGAAGGACGTCATCCACGCAGGCGATGTTGGAGCCGGCATGGCACTCAAACTCGCGCGCAATGCCAGCGGCTACATGATGATGGCGGCAATCCACGAAGCCATGGTTCTTGCCGAGAGCTCAGGCGTCGACCTTGCGCTGCTCCGACGAACGATCGACGAGACAGGTGTGTTTGCGCAAGCGCTCTCACCGTTCATGCTCGGTGGTCCAGCTCCGTTACCGCAGGACGCTCCCAGCGGATTCCGCACAATGCTCAACCATGTGCGTGATCTCGGTGAGAAGGATCTGGACCAGGCACTCGCTCTCGCCAGACACACCGGCGTGGAGTTGTCGGTTGCCGAACGTACTCGGGAGACATTCGGCCGCGTCATGCGACTCGCTGACTGACACCGATCGATGAGTCCTCTGGGGACCGGATAGACGATCTTCTTGATGCTGGTTGGTCCGGTCAGCCGATATGGATATGGGGCGCGAGTTCCGGGAATTCCTGGGCCATCAGCGCACCGAGAGCGGGGGCGAGCGCGAGTCGGAAATCTTCGGTGAAGTGGACGCCATCGATATAGACCGGGACGCCATCGATTGCCGGCGGGCAGGTTTGTCCGTCGCAGAGAAGCTGCAGGAGATCGAGGACCTTGACCCTCGGGTACCTACCCTGTACGCCGTTCTGGGCTTCCTGCATCGTGTAAGCAGGCGACGGGTCGGTGAAGCACCGAGCGAGCGAGCTTCCCGAACCGAGACAATTTTCCCAGCTCGTCTCGGTGCTTCCCGGGGTGGTGGTCAGGTGGATGATGGTTGTGGTCGGAGGGAGCGCCATGAGCCTGTCGTAGGTCTCGCTCTGGCCATTTACCCATTCGTCTCGATACTTCTCCGAAAACTTTCCGAAGGCGTCACTGATGATCAAGACATCCGGCGGATTGGCGAGCATTTCGTTGATCGATTGATCGCGGAAGGTGTTGCATCCTTCGATGTCCTGACCTGCTTCACCCGAATTTTCGAAGACGACCGATGTCCTCGCGGTTGGGCACGCGCTTCGGGCGTAGGCAGTGATTCGTGAAGCTGGGAAGAGCTCCGCAACCGTCGCTACAACCATCTGCGCATGCGAGTCGCCAATGAGGGCGACGGAGTGGGTCGCATCCCTCGAGCCGATGGTACAACCGTCCCAGAGTTTGCGGCAGAAACCGCCGCCGATCCTGTCGTCACGGGTTTCGTTCACCGCGGTGCTGAGGTCCGAGGTCAGTCCGTCGTTCCTCAGGACGTCTATGGAATCTCGGAGGTTCTGGTTCCATTCGGTGAGTACCTCTCCGGGATTCCTGTTGCCCACCGTGGGGTCGATCTGCGCGCTGTCAGATGGCTGTGTTGTTCCTTCCTCGGTAGGTGTGGTGATGCTCGAGGATTCCATCGTCAGTTGGGCGTCGGAGGTGCTCGACTGAGACGCGTCCTTCGATACGACGAACAGGAACAAGGCGCTGACGCTCATGACGACCAAGGCGGCGATCGGTAGTTGAGAGACCTCCTTCAATTGCTTGGCCTCCGGTTCGCGTTGGCCAATCGGGAGGTGTCGTGTCGGGTTTTCGATCAGGTAGTACGAGACGAGTGAGATGGCCAGGATGACGGCGAGCTGGGCGAGAATCCCGGTCGTGGTGTTGACGTTGTCGGGGTAGAGGGCTTCGGCGAATACGTGAACCGGCCAGTGCCACAGATACAGCGAGAACGAGATGGTGCCGATGAACGGCAGAGGTTGGATCGAAAGGAGTCGGTTGACGAGGGGTTGTTTCTCGTTGAGTCCGCCGAAGATGATGCCGACTGCTCCGAGGACGGGGATCAGGGCGAGCGAGCCCGGGAACGGATCGCCGGGTTTGATCAGGAGACATGAACCCGTGATGATCGCCAGGAGCCCTAACCAGGAAGACCCGGAGAACACCACGCGTCGCTCGCGCTGGGTCCAGTGCTCGACCAAGTCGCGGATGTGGGGCACGGTGCAGGCGAGCAGAGCGCCGAAGCCGAGTTCCCAGACCCGGGTCAGAGTCGAGAAGTATGCGCTGGTCGGATTGCTGTTCGAGAAACTGATCGACCACATCAATGACAGTGCTGACGCGAGTGTCGCGACGAACACGATGCGTTGGTTACGCAGGATTTCCCGGCCCAGGATCTTTACGCCGTGTTGTCGTGAGACGATCAGGAACAGTGCGGGCCAGATCAGGTAGAACTGTTCTTCAACGGCCAGCGACCAGAAGTGCTGCAGGGGCGAGACTGCTTGTGCGCTGGTGAAGTAGTCGGTGTTGATCTTGATGAAGTGGATGTTGGAGACGAAGCCGACGGCCCAGAGCGCATCGGTGTTGATGTTGGCGGTTCGGATCGAGTTGAGCAGCAGGTTGCTGGCAATGAGGACAATCACGATGGTGACCAGCGATGCCGGAAGGATTCGTTTCGCCCGTCGGATGTAGAACTGGAGTAGCGAGACGTGGTGAATTTCGTCGTATTCCCGGTTCAGGAGTCCGGTGATGAGGAACCCGGAGATGACGAAGAAGACGTCGACGCCGATCCAGCCACCGTCGAATCC
>WLCQ01000011.1 GCA_009705225.1 Actinomycetota bacterium
GTCAGCGCACTTCTCGAATTTCGCAATTGCAGCGCCGCAGAGGCGCAGGTTCAGGACTCCGGTGTTGCCTGACTGTCGGCGTAGGCGCGCATCTGGGAGATGCGGCCGTCCTCGTCGAACACCATGGTGTCGTGGGTGACCATCGACATGGTCATCTCGCCGAGGTCAACGTCGACCCGGAACGCGAATGCCGCTTCGTTCCCACCGGCCACGCACACCGGCGTGATGCGGGTGAGGCTGATCTTGAATCCGGAATCGCGCAGCTGGGTGTAGAAGGCCCGCACCGCGTCGACGCCCTCGTGCGCCGGTTCACCGATGGGATCCTCAACGCGTGGATTGTCGTTGTAGAGCGACATGATCGTGTCGACATCGCCAGCCGCAACGGCAGCAATGTATCGATCAGGGATAGCGACGATTTCGTCTCGTGAGGCCATGTCAGTAGATGATGACGCCACGGATATTGATGCCGTCGCGCATGTCCTGGTAGCCCTGGTTGATGTCATCGAGGGTGTAGGTACGGGTCACGAGTTCGTCGAGCATGAGCTTGCCACTGCGGTACATACCGAGCAGCTGCGGGATGTCATAGCGCGGGTTCGCAGAACCGAAGATGGTGCCGATCAGCGACTTCTGCTGCATGGCGAACATGAACAGGTTGAGCTGTACATCGTTCTCGTTCATGTTGGCGACGGACGTGAACACGAGCTTGCCGCCCTTGCCGACCATATCCATGTAGGTCTGGACGTCGGCGCCCTTGCCCTCACCGACAGTGACGATCACCTTGTCTGCGTTACGTCCCCATGTGAGTTCGCCCAGCAGGGCTTGGGCTTCCTCGACGCTGGCTGCAGAATGGGTCGCACCGAACTTCTGGGCCTGCTCGCGTTTGAATTCCACTGGATCGAGCGCAATGACGTGGCGGGCACCAGCCATGGCCGCACCCTGCACCGCGTTCATGCCGACGCCGCCGGTGCCGATGACCACCACGGTGTCGCCGGGGGTGACATCGGCGGCGTAGGCGGCCGAGCCCCAGCCGGTGGTGACGCCGCATGCCACCAAGCAGGCCTTGTCGAGAGGCAGATCTGGTTCGACCTTCACCAGCGAGTTGATGTTGACCACCGAATGCTCGGCGAAGGTGCCCAAGCAGCACATCGTGGCCACGTCGGAGCCGTCGAGCAGGTGATGGCGGGAGGTGCCGTCGGCCTGACGGCCGGAAAGCAGGTACGCACCGCTGTCGCAGAGGTTCTGCTGACCCTTGGCGCAGGACGGGCATCGACCGCAGGAGGGTACGAAGGAGGTGACGACATGATCGCCGGGTACGAGTTCGGTGACGCCGGGTCCGACCTTCTCCACGATGCCGCCGCCCTCATGTCCGAGGATGATCGGATACTGCTTCCATCCGAGTGCCTCGACGAGTGCAGGATCCATCGCCATGTCGCCGGTGACCATGTGCTCATCGGAATGGCACATGCCGCTGGCCACGAAGCGGACGAGGACCTCGTTCTCCTTCGGGTCGTCGAGTTCGATCTCCTCGATGACATACGGGGTATGGGGGGCGTGCAGCACTGCGGCCCGAGTTCTCATGGTCTTCCCTTCAACGGTTCGTCGCCAGATGAGCGTGGTGACGACAATCTAGGCCGAACCGACGGCGGCGTCGCGCGTCAAGGAAATCTCGTATGACATTATTTCCTAAGCTTCGAATTTTGTGTAGTACGATCTAAGACAGCGGTGAACCTCGCCAAGATCCATCGCCTGCTTCAACGATCTGCTTCAACGATCTGGTCTATCGGTCTGGTCCGAGGCCAATCTCAAAGGGAGAGCACTCATGAGCACGCCGATCACTGAACGCTTGGGAATCGAGTTCCCGATCTTCGCCTTCTCGCATTGTCGCGATGTCGTGGCTGCCGTCACCAACGCCGGCGGTTTCGGAGTGCTGGGTGCCCTTGCGTATAGCCCCGAACAACTCGAGATCGAACTTGACTGGATCGACGAGCACGTCCACGGCAAGCCCTATGGCGTCGACTTCGCCATGCCAGTGAACTACGTAGGAAAAGGCGGCGGCCAGGAAGCAACCTTCGAAGCCCTTGACGCCATGATCCCCGAGCAGCATCGTCAGTTCGTCGACGAACTGCTTGAGCGCTTCGACGTCCCGGCGCTTCCACCGGAACTCGAAGGAGGTGCCGTTGCCGCCGCCGGCCTCGGTGTCGATGCCATGGGACCGAGCCAGATCGAAGTCTGCCTCGCTCATCCCAACGTGAAGATGATCGTCAATGCGCTCGGTCCGCCCCCGCTTTATGTGATCGAGCGAGCACACGCTGCCGGAGTCCTCGTAGGTGGGCTTGCCGGGTCCAAGGTGCACGCTGAACGTCAGGTGGCCATTGGCGTCGATGTCATCGTCGCCCAGGGCACAGAGGCCGGCGGCCATTGCGGCGAGATCTCCACCATGGTTCTCGTTCCCGAGGTCGTCGACGCGGTAGGCCCAGATATTCCCGTGCTCGCGGCCGGAGGAATCGCCACCGGGCGCCAGATGGCAGCTGCTCTCGCCCTTGGCGCCCAAGGGGTCTGGACTGGTTCGATGTGGCTCACGGTCACCGAGGCAGATACCAGTCCTGCAGCACTCGAGAACATGCTCGCCGCCACGTCGTCTGACACAGTGCGCTCGAAAGCGATGACCGGCAAGCCGGCCCGCCAGTTGCGCACGAAATGGACCGAAGCATGGGAAGAACCCGATGCCCCGGACACCCTTCCGATGCCATTGCAGGGCATCCTCCATCAGGAGGCAGGTCGTCGCACCCAGAGGGTTGGTTCTCGGGCGCTCATCGGGTTCCCTGTCGGCCAGATCGTCGGGCGCATGAATAAGGTGCGTCCCAGCCGCGACCTCGTCCTCGAGATGGTCGAGGAATGGATCGAGACCACGCAGCGTCTTCAGTCGTTGCTCGGCGACGACTGAAACCGAACAAGGAGCAGACAATGTCACTCGCACCCACCGATGCGCCGGCCCTCTACGACCCGGCGACCTACGTCAAGGGCGTTCCCTACGACTACTACCGGTGGCTACGCGACAACGATCCGGTCGCCCATCTCGATCACCCGACGTACTCGAACGGCTACTGGGTCGTCACTCGTCATGCCGATGTTCAGAAGGTCTCACGCGATGCATCCACATTTCGCAACGCCCCGGACCCGTTCGTCGATGACGGCATCATGGGCGGTGGCGAGGGTGCCGGTACTTCTGAGTTGATGATCAGCCTCGATGCGCCCGAGCACATCAAGCTGCGCAAGATCGTCAACAAGGGTTTCACTCCTCGACGGGTCGCTGAATTGAGCGATCGTCTGCGGGCCCGCACCGATGCGATCATCGACGAACTTGCGGATCGCGACGGCTGTGACCTCGTGCACGATCTGGCACTCTGGCTCCCACTTCATGTCATCGCCGACATGGTGGGTGTCCCCGAAGAAGATCGTGCTCAGGTCTTCGACTGGACCGAGAAGACCTTCGGGTTCGATGCGAGCGTGACTCCCGAGGAGCGGGGTCAGGCCACGATGGACATGTTCATGTATGCCGATGCCATGTGCGCCGAGCGTGAGACCAATCCGAGTGATGACCTCATGAGCGTGCTCCTGCACGCAGAGGTCGATGGCGAGCAGCTCACCCGGTTCCAGATCGAGGTGTTCTTCATGCTCCTGCAGAACGCCGGAAGCGAGACCACCCGGAACCTGATCACCACCGGAACTCTGGCGTTGCTTGAACATCCTGATCAGATGGCGATCGTGGCGAACGATTTCGACACACTCCCGACAGCGATCGAGGAACTGCTTCGATTCACCACCCCAGTCGTCCATTTCACTCGAACAGCCAACGTCGACACCGAACTCGGCGGGAAGAAGATCAGCGCAGGGGAGCGGGTACTCATGGTGTACGCCGCAGCCAACCGTGATGAGCGGGCGTTTGAAAACCCTGATTCCATCGATGTTCTGCGCAACCCGAATGACCATGTTGCGTTTGGTGCCGGCGGTCCGCATTTCTGTCTCGGGGCAAATCTCGCCCGACTCGAAGGACGGATCATGTTCGAGCAGATCCTCTCGCGCTTCGAGGGACTTCGAGTCGACGGCGACCCCGCTGACTTCCCACGGGTTCACTCCAACCTCATCGACGGGTTCTCCGAGTTACCCATCACCTGGGATCGCATCCTTCCTGCTCGCTGAACCAGTTTCACGCGAAGAGGGGTCTCCTTGGCGGGAACCCCTCTTTGCATGATTACTGGCTTTCGATCCGCGTCATGACGACATGGACCGACCGTGGCGACCTTGTTCAGGCGCGCACGGCCTGCACATCGAGGTGGATCTTGATCTTCTCGCTGACGAGTACGGAGCCATTGTCGAGGGCCACTTGGAAATCGAGACCGAAGTCGCGCCGATTGATCTCACCTTCAGCGGTGAATCCAACACGGGTACCACCCCATGGGTCGGGGTTCACTCCCTCAAACTCGAGATCGAGCTCGACCGACTTCGTCACACCGCGCACGGTGAGATCACCGACGAGCACGAACTCGGCGCCGTTGGCGGAACCACGGATCTCAGTGCTGGCGAACGTCATGTTCGGGTGGTTCTCAACGTCGAAGAATTCCGGGGAGCGAAGGTGGCCATCGCGGGCTTCGGCTCCGGTGTCGATCGAGCCCATAGCGATCGTGGCCTGCACGTCGCTTTGCAGCGGGTCCTCGGCGATGGTGAGTGCGCCGATCACATCGCCGAAACGACCGCGAACCTTGGTGATCATGAGGTGGCGGGCGGTGAATCCAACGGTGGTGTGAGCGGTGTCGATATTCCAGATGCCCGGGGTGAGGTCTGCCAGTGCGGTCATGGGGTTCTCCTGCATGGTTGTGGATGGATTTACTTGTGACCGCAAGTATCTCCTGAGTTAGTTGCGATAGCAACCTTCCCGCTGCTGCGGGATACAGTTCGTCCATGACGGAATGGCTCGATGACGAGGAAATGGCGGCCTGGCGGGGCCTTGTTGATGTCTCCGCTGCGGTCATGGGCGCCCTCGAGGCGGAACTGATCGCCCATCATGGAATCACGACTGGTGACTACGGCGTGCTGGCACGACTTTCGGATGCCCAGAACTCAAGGATGCGCATGTGCGACCTTGCATCTGCGCTGCACCTGTCGCCTTCGGGTCTCACCCGTCGCCTCGATGGTCTTGTACGACGACAGTTGGTCGACCGTCAACCATCTGCAGATGATCGGCGCGTCATGCTGGCAGTGCTCACAGTTGAGGGCCGTACGTTCCTCGAGCAGATCGCCCCGCTTCACCTCGATGGTGTTCGCAGGCACTTCATCAGTCATCTCTCCCGCACGCAGCTGCGCAATCTGTCCAGTGCTTTTCGGTCGATCGAACGAGGATTCGTGTCGACCGATCGCGACGGATGAGCACCCGTTTCGATCGGTCGGTTGATCACTCGAACTTCGCGCCCATCTTCTTCAGGATGCTCACGAGGTCTGCGGGCATTCCTGGCGGTCCGTCACCCGGCGTGTAGGTGACCGGCCCTTGCTGGCCCGTGTAGGCGAACGATCCATGCGAAAGATGTCGTTCCCACCACACCGGTGAGCGAGGGTCTCGTCCGACAGTGATGCCCTCGAATGGGGCCATGCCATAGAGCATCGGTACGTCGGCGCTGGCATCGATCGTGACGCCATCGACGGTGAGGGTCATCGTCCAGGTGTTGTTGCCGATGCAGTCGAAGTCGGCACGAAGCTCGTGGGGGCCGTCGCTGAGCGCGGGTCCAGTGATGGTGGCGAGGTTGCCACGGCCGTCGTTATGCATCAGCAGAGGGACGCCTCCTTCGATGATGTAGAGCGCGTAGCCGCCGCTCTGATCGCCGTGGGCGACGACGGTGCCGATGTCGCCGGCGGCGTAGTCGACGGGAGCCACGAACGAGAAGGAACGGATGTAGATCAGTTGCACTGCTCGCCATCGTTCGAGAGTCGGTGTTCCCGGCCAGATGGAGAGCGGTTGCTGCACGATCTCGACCTCGGGAGGACGGATCACGTACTTGAGGCCGGTTCCCTCATCGAGCGGGAAGATCTGACCGTTCCAGGCGGCGTCCTCCCAAGCGCGTGCCATTTCGGCGAGTCGCTCGGGTTCAGTTGATGCCAGATCGACGAGCTCGGTCCGATCCTCGACGAGGTGGTAGAGCTCCCATTCGGAATCATCGAACGGCGTGAACGGTTTGTGCAGCGAGACGATCTCCCACCCGTCGCGGTAGAAGCCGCGGTGCCCGATCATCTCGTACACCGCTTCCGTGCGTTGTGCGGGCGCATCTCCTGACTTGAGTACCGGCACCATGCTCGAGCCAGTCATGGGCTTGACCGCAATGCCATTGCGATCGTGGAGCGGGTCGATGCCGATGAGTTCGAGGAGGGTGGGGCTGAGGTCGCTGATGTGGGCGTACTGGCGTCGTCGGGCCGAGGCTTCGACGCTTCCGGCCGGCCATGAGAAAAGGAATGGAACTGTGTGGCCGCCTGCATGCGTATTGATCTTGTAGAGCCTGAAGGGCGTGTTGCCGGTCATCGCCCAGCCGCGCGGATAATGCGGCGA
Organism: Actinomycetota bacterium; assembly: GCA_009705225.1. Classification (GTDB taxonomy): domain Bacteria; phylum Actinomycetota; class Acidimicrobiia; order Acidimicrobiales; family Acidimicrobilacustridaceae; genus Acidimicrobilacustris. The sequence continues at coordinate 6,593 of WLCQ01000011.1, forward strand.
ACTCTGTGGACCGCCGATGAGATCAGCCCTATCGAAGTCGGTATCGAAGTCGTCGCCGGCAAGCAGATGCACCATGTATGCCGTGGTTCCGACCATCTCGCCCTCGCGGGACGCCCCGTTGTCCGAGGTGAAGATCACAATCGTGTTGTCGAGTTCGCCGAGTTGGTCGATGGCATCAAGAAGTCGACCGGTGTTCTCATCGACATTCGCCACCATGGCGGCGAAGACCTCCATGTAGCGAGGGAACAGCGCTCGTTCGCGATCAGTCAGATCAGCCCACGCAAGGACCTCGTTGCCCGGCTCAGTGTTGCGCGGCGCGAGTTCGACGTCGTTCTCGATGATGCCCAGTTCAACCTGGCGCCGGAAGCGTGCTGCACGAAGTTCGTCCCAACCGGCGTCATAGCGACCGGCCTGCGCAGCAATGTCGGCGGCCTTCGCATGCAGCGGAGCGTGGATCGCGCCATGGGCCACGTAGAGGAAGAACGGACGCTCCGGGGCCGATGCACGCCCCGCTCGGATCATCGCGATTGCCTCGTTCGTGATGTCGTCGGTGAGGTAGTACCCCTCGGGATAGGTGTCGATATCGACCGGGCTGTTGTCGCGGATCAGGCGGTGGGGATGGTGGAGGTTCGTGAATCCATCGAGGAAGCCATAGAACTGGTCGAAGCCCCGCTGCAGCGGCCACGAATGGCGAGGGCCAGCATCGGACTGATCAGAGTCCTTGGCGAGGTGCCACTTGCCGACCATGTAGGTGGCATAGCCATTCGCCCGGAGGGTTTCCGGGAGGGTGACCACATCGTCGGCAAGTTCCATCGCGTAGCCCGGGAAACCTGGATCAGAATGGGCCACGGTTCCGACGCCGGCAGCATGGGGTTCCATTCCGGTGAGGAACGCCGCCCGGGTCGGCGAGCACATCGGCGTCGAATGGAAATCGGTGAACTGGAGGCCGCGTGCCGCGAGTCGGTCGATGTTCGGTGTGGGAATTTCACTTCCGTAACAGCCCAGATCAGCAAATCCGAGATCGTCGACGAGGATGACGACGACGTTTGGTGCGTTCCTCGGTGCGGTTGGGCGCGATGGCCACCAGGATTCCGATGTGCCGAAGACCCGGCCCACGGTTCCGCCGAAGCCCGGATAGGTGCGCGCTCCGGTTGGGTTGGTCTCGCTGCTCATGGATCCCCCTCGATCGACGTGCTGTGTCGGGGGGAGACTACCGGCGGTCGATCAGACGCCGTGCAGAAGCGCGATGCCGATGTTCGAAATGAAGGTTCCCGCGGCGTTCCTGGCTTGTGTCGAACGGCGAAGGTTGAGCCTGACGGCGCCTCTGACGACTCAGCGGCCGGAGATGCCGGAGATCACGGTACTGATGCTCATGCCCCCACAAGCGACGAACTCACCGGGCACGATGATCGCCTCGGTGTTGTCCGGCGGGTACACGCGGATGGCCGAAGCCCTCGGCGTGCAGGTCCCCGATCCGCCGATTCCGTTGCTCGTGTGCAGTAACGCACTGGCAGAGCCATTGGGAGCGAGCGTGACCACCGATCCTTCGGCTCCTTCTCGGGTTGCTGGCTGGCCGATCTGATTGCTGTTCTGATCGAGCAGGGAGACTCCCGGGAACCCGCGCATTTCACAGGCGTTGGAGCTGGTGTTCACGAACACGATCGGCACATACAACTGTCCGGCGCCGGCGTCGGCTTGGCCGAGCATGACCTTCAATTGTGAGGAGTTGCAATGTGCAGGGACAACAGCGGTGGGTGCGGGCGTCGGCACCTTCGTGGTGGAGGAACTTGTCGACGCTCGGGTCGTGGTGCTCGACCCGGAGTTCGATCCACCCGAGCCACATGCGGCGATGAGAGGGATCATCAGCGCTGCGATAGCTGCGAGGAGGACAAGACGTTTCACGGGCCGATGGTAGGGGCGACTACCCCGTTCGCTGCGGATGTGGTTCGGTGCGATGGAGTCGTCGGGTTTCGGCAATGATGTCGGCACACCATCGTCGTGCCCCGGGGGGAATCACATGGATACAAACATCTCCGAAGATGCAATCGCCGCGTTCCAGTTCACCGGACAGGATGTGCCGTGGCTCCTCGCCCAATGGGCCGAGAAGAAGCCGGACCACCCGGTACTGATCTGGGAGCCCAAGGATGGGGCCTCGCGGCAATGGACCTACGCCGAGTTCTGGACCGATGTGCAGCGGATCGCCGCCGGTTTGCATGCACGAGGAATCGTCAAGGGCGACATGGTCGTCATCCACGCGGACAACTGCCCCGAGATGGTGCTGGCTTGGTACGCCTGCGCAACAGTCGGTGCTGTCGGGGTCACCACCAACACCCGCTCTGTTGGCGCTGAGATGTCCTATTTCATCGAGCACACAGGGGCGGTCGCAGCGATTACCCAGCCGAAGTTCGCTGAGATGGTTCGGGCAAGTGGGCCGGATCTTCGTTGGATCGCTGTCACTTCCGATGACGCTGGTGAGCCGGCCGCCGCTCCTGCCGCAGAAGGGTTCGAGACATTCGATTCACTCTTCGGCGACGCTGCTGCCGCTCCGGTCCGACCAGCGGAGCCGATGCTTCCGGTGGGAGTCATGTTCACCTCCGGGACCACGTCCCGCCCGAAGGCTGTGGTGCACACCCACGCCAACGCACTCTGGGCCGCCAGGGTTGGTCCGAACAACATCGGGATGCACCCCGATGGCGTGTATCTGATCTTTCTTCCGTTCTTCCACGTCAATGCCCAGAGTTGGTCGATGTGGAGCACGCTCGGCGTCGGCGGCACGATCGTGCTGCAGCCGAAGTTCTCGGCAAGCCGGTTCTGGGATGTCATCGTGGCTCGTTCCGTCACCCATATCTCGCTCATCCCGTTCGTCTACACCGCGGTGGCAGGGAAGCCGATCCCGGACAACAAACTTGAGGTCGGCGTGTTCGGTGCGGTCGTTCCTCCGCTCGAGCAACTGCTGGGCTGTCGCGTGCTGCCCGCGTATGGCATGACCGAAACGGTCACCCACGCCACGAGCGCAGGCATACATGGCCAGATTCCGGTTGGTTCAATGGGGAAGGCCACCCCCGGTTACGAGACCCTCGTTGTGGATCCCGAGACCGGAGAGGTGCTCGACGATGGTCGCGTCGGTGAGCTCTGGTTGCGCGGGACCCGAGGCATCCAACTGTTTCTCGAGTACTACGGCAACCCGGAAGCGAACGCGAAGAGTTTCACCGAGGGCGGATGGTTCCGCACCGGAGACATGGTTCGCATCGGTGAGGGCGGAGCGATCTTTTACACCGAGCGCGACAAGGACATGCTCAAGGTGGGTGGTGAGAACGTGTCGGCCAAAGAGGTCGAGGATCTCTGCCGCACGGTTGCCGGTGTCGGTGAGGTCGCCGTCGTCGGTCGGAGCCACCCGATGCTCGACGTTGTACCTGTTGCCTTTGTGATCAAGGGGGCGAATGCTCCAGACGAGGCAACGCTCGAGGCGCAGATCATCGAGTTGTGCCGAACGAACCTCTCGGACTTCAAGGTTCCGCGCGCTGTGTACTGCGTCGAGGACTTCCCTCGGGCCACCCTCGACAAGGTTGCAAAGAACCAACTACGCGATATCGCTGACGCCAAGCCCGATCCTTTCTGACAACCGACACGAACAATTCTGAGGTGGCGACATGCTGACCCCTTTCGACGAGTATCCGATCCATCAGGTCCCGAAGCCGATCGCAGTCTCGGGTACCACCGATAAGAACGCCTACGGTCGTTACTGGTTCGGAGCGAGTCATCGCGATGGTGCATTCCAGATCGAGGCGGCGTTCGGTCGCTATCAGAACCTCGGAGTGCTCGACTCATCGATCTCGATCGCCATCAATGGTGCTCAGCATTCATTCCACGCGTCGCGGCGAGCACCTTTGGACCCAACCGATCTCACCGTTGGACCGGTTCGCCTCGAGATCACCGAACCGTTCCGGCAACTTCGTCTCGTCGTCGAGCCGAACGACACCGGCATTTCCTGCGATATGCGTTGGCGAGCACGCGTGGGTGCGCTTCTCGAGGATCACACGCTGATGATGGACGGCGTCTCAACCGTGCTCGACATGGCGCGGTTCATGCAGTTCGGTACATGGGAGGGCACCTTCGTTGTTGATGGGGAGGTCACCGAGTTCACGCACGATGAGGTCGTCGGCATCCGCGATCGCTCCTGGGGTGTGCGTCCCGTCGGAGTGCAGGGCGCTGGTCGTCCGTCGCAGGGGCCTCCGAATGCATGGCTCTGGTCGCCGATCCACTTCGACGATGAATGCATCGTGGCGGGTTGGTTCCAGCGTCCCGGTGGAGCCTTCTGGCGACCCGACGGTCATCGGATCGCAGTTGTTGATCCCGTCCCGCAGAGCGTCTCGATCGAATCCGGCGAGGTCGCTCGTCTCGACCCAGTCGGTCAGCGACTCTCCTTCCACCGCGGTACCCGCTGGGTAAGTTCGGCATCGATCGACCTCGTCGGCGCCGACGGTGTTCCTGTTGTGTTGGAACTCGAACCGCTCGCCCGTTTCGACATGCGTGCACTCGGGTACATGAACCCCGAGTGGGGTCATGGCATGTGGCACGGCGAACTCGAGATCGCCCGTGAGGATTGGACCTTCTCCGAGATCTCTCCACAGGACCCCACGCATCAGCACATCCACCATCTCTGCCGTGCTCGTCTCGGCGACAAGGTGGGAGTAGGCATTTTCGAACAGATCATTTTCGGACCGCACACCCAGTTCGGCTTCAGCGACATACTCGACGGAGCCGAGTAGACCCGGCTGTGGCTGAGGAGCTCGTCACATCGCTCGTTGGTGTCTACGACGCTGACGGAACGATTCTCGGCGAGGTCTCCTACTGGCTGGGTGCGCGCATCGGTCGGGCGCATTGCTCGCTGTGCGATGTCACGCACGGCATGTTCACCGAGCGAGCCTCGTGGCGCGAATGGCGCCAGTCATTGACCGTTCCGTTCGAACTGTTCCACCGTGACGACATGCCGGCAGATGTCGCAGCGGCGCTGACGGCCCTGCCTGCTGTCGTGGCGCGGACGGGGGAGTCTGTGCTCCTTGTCCTCGACCACCAGACGTTGGATACCTGCGATGGAGATCTCCAGCATTTCATCGAGGAGTTGCACGGTTCGCTCGCTGCGAAGGGCCTGCGACTTCCGGGCTGAAACGACGGCCAGCAGTTTTCGGTCAACGGCACCAAGCGAGCATGAGCACCGAGAGGACCGCTCTGGCAGTCCATGCTGCCGTGCGTATCCAGTTCGTGGCGATGAGGCGATCAAGCAGATCGGGATTCCCCGATGCCGCCATGCGGCCATGAATCGGTGCCGACACGAAGGCGGTGGTTCCGATCGCAACTGCTTCCACGAGTCCGCCGGCGAGCGCTACCCAGAACGACAGACACGACGGACGCAGGAAGAACACCGCGAGCACGCAGATCCCCTCCATTGCCATGAGCGGACCGACCACGTATGTGATCCGTCGCTGGTGCTCCTGCTCAAATGCTCCGAACGCAGAAAGGGGGACTTTTCGCATGAGCGGGTAGTGCACGAGTTGGATCACCCAGATCACACCGAACATGCCTGCCGAGCCGAGGACCTGTCCGATGAGAACTGCCTGCAGTTGCCATCCGGTCACAGGTCGACCTCCGCACACACTGCGAAGTGATCGGTTGCCCAGACTCCATTGATGGGGTCGGTTCCGGCAAGGAAGCAGGACTCGACATGGCCCTTGCCCCTCGCCCGTGGCCACGAAATCATCACGTAGTCGAGGCGCCGGTTCGGATGCACCGCACGAGACGGAACCCGGGGATTCGCGGCTGACCAAGTATCGCCACGGCTCTCGTTGCCAGTGGCATCCCACGCATCGACGAAGACGAATCCATCGACGGCTGGGGTGGAAGCTCCGGTGAGGGTTCGAATCTCATCTGACCACGGAACCGCGTTGAGGTCGCCGCCGAGTACGAGCGGTGGAAGCTCCCGTCGATGATCTGCTGGTCCGGCGGCCTCGGCCAGAACGGTGGCAAGCGCGCGGCATTGAGCGTCGCGGGTTGCTGAGCGATGCAGCCCATGCTCGAGGTGGGTACCGGCGACGCGAAATGGTCCCCCGAGTGACGTCGGCCGGAGGATCTCGGCGATCACGACGTGGCGCCAGGTGGGAACTCCGTGTTCATCGGGGAGCGGGATTGCATCGACAAGTTCCACGGGCCATCGCGAGATGATCGCGTTGACGACCCAGTACGGCGCCGCGGGATAGCGATCGAAACCGGCAAGTCGCTCAGCGCTCACCGAATACCGATCGAGCATCTCGGCAAGCACTCCAGCTTGGGTTGGTCCGCCATTTTCGACCCAGGATTCCTGGAGCATCATGACATCGGGGTCGATCAGTTCCATGTGCGCACGAATGGCTTTTTCTCGTTCCTGCCAATCGCCGACCCGGCCTTGCAGGTTCCATGTCATCACCAACATGCTCCAAGGTTGGTGCACGAAAGGCTTTCATGTGCGGTTCGGAGCGAGATGCGCGAGATTTTCCCTGACCCGAGGAGAGACATGACTGACGAACATCGACCGAATGTGCCGCCGATCGAGGATTGGAACCGCCTGCTCGCCGGGCGGACGGCGGTCGTGACGGGTGGCGGTGGTGGCATCGGCCGCGCCATCTCTGAGCTCTTCGCGCAGCATGGAGCGCACGTCGAACTCATCGACATCGATGGCGACGCTGCCCACGAGACGGCAGCGACGATTGCGGATTCGGGTGGGTCTGCTCGCGCACATGTCGGCGATGTCACCGACTTCGATGCAGTTGAGGAATTTGCCGTCCAGGTCCTCGCTGATCGCCCGAAGATTGATGTGCTGGTGAACAACGTCGGTGATTACCGGCCGTTGGCCAGATTTCGCGAGTCATCTCCTGCGTCGTGGAAGTCGATGTATGACATCAATCTTTTCCATATGTTCGCCGTCACGCGGGTGTTCCTCGACACGATGATCCACGGAGGCGGGGGGTCGATCGTCAACATCCATTCGGTCGAAGGCATGCGTGGCTACCCGGGAGATCCTGTCTACGGGGCGATGAAGGCTGCAGCCGCGGCATTCACCACTGACCTTGCCGTCGGCATGGGTCGCCATGGGATCCGTGTGAACGGGATCGGGCCGGACCTCACCCAGACCGCGCAGGTCGATTACATCGGCACCTCCGCTGGTTTCGAGCATCTCTGGGAGTCATGGGCGCCGGTGGGTCGACTCGGTTGGCCCGAGGACCAAGCCAGGGTGGCACTATTCCTTGCCTCAGATCTCTCGGCATTCGTCTCGGGGCACAACATCCCGGTTGATGGTGGCACCCGGGCCGGAGGCGGGTGGTTCTGGTCACCATCCGAGCGCAGATTCGTCAACCGTCCGAAAGGGTTATAGCCGGCTGGGTTTCTCTTTCGCCCCACGAAGTGTCGTAGTGTCGAGTTTCTGACGATACGTCAGGAAACCAGTGTGCGCTCGCTCAGCGCAGAACCCATGGAGACACCATGCTCGGACCCGATGACCACTACATCATCATCTCGGCGGACACTCATGCCGGCGGCAGTCATGCCCAGTACCGCGAGTTTCTCGAAGAGAAGTACGTCGCTGATTTCGACGCCTGGCGTGAGAAGTACAAGAACCCGTTCAAGGATCTGAAGGACACCGACCTTCGTATTCGCAACTGGGACAGCGATCGTCGCGACGCCGATCAGTTCGCCGACGGCGTCGTCGCCGAGGTCATCTACCCGAATACCGTCCCGCCGTTCTTTCCGAGCTTCGTGCTGTTCGCCCAGCCCCCGAAGCCCGAGGAGTACGAGCATCGTCTTGCCGGTGTGCGTGCGCATAACCGCTGGATGGTCGACTACGTGAGTCAGGCACCCGAGCGTCGCGCCGGTATCGGCCAGATCTTCATCAACAACGTCGACGACGCCATCGCCGACGCAATCTGGTGCAAGGAGAACGGTCTCCGCGGCGGGATTCTCATCGGCGCCGTTCCACCGACCGCCGACTGGATCAAGCCGCTCTACCACCCCGACTACGACCGTCTCTGGGCCGTTTGCGCAGACATGGAGATTCCCGTCAACGCTCACAGCGGTACCGGTTCGCCCGCGTATCAGCCTGCACCGGCAATGCCGCTCGTGCACTTCCTGGAGATCCCGTTCTACTCGCAGCGTCCTCTCGTGAACCTGATCCTCGGCGGTGTCTTCGAGCGCTTCCCGAAGCTCAAGTTCGCTCTCACCGAGGCTGGCTGCGCCTGGATCCCTGATCTTCTGGCCACTATGGACAATCTGCTTGCGGGCATGCGTTCGAACAAGGTCGGCGAAATGCGTTTCGACGGCGAGATCGTTCCGCCCCGCTCGGCCACCGAGTACTTCCATCAGAACTGCTTCGTAGGCGTCAGTCAGCCCACCCCGGCTGACATCACTGCGTCACAGGGAATCGTCGGATGGGATCGAGTTGCGTGGGGTAGCGACTACCCGCATGAAGAGGGCACGCACCCCTTCACCCGCGAACACCTGCGTCAGGTTGTTGGTCACCTCGAGCCGGAGATGATCCAGCAACTCCTCGCAGGCAATGCGGCCAAGCACTACGGGTTCGATCTCGCAGCGCTTCAGCCCTACGCCGACAAGTACGGCCCCACCGTGGCCGAGATCGCCCAGCCGCTCACCTCGCTGCCCGAGGGAGCGAACCAGGCACTAGAGCGCTCAGCGGCACAGTTGGCCAAGTCGGCCTGAGTCCAGCCTTCGGGCGAGAACTGCAACGGCCCGGCGCCACTCCCCGAGGGGATGGGTGCCGGGCCGTTCCGCGTCCGAGAGCGTTGTGAGGAGTGAGGCTCGGTGGCCAGCGTCAGCTGAAGAGCAGCGCGAGGAACGTCAGAGCACTCAGAGCGAGAAGCGCATAGGCGGGGATGAGCTGATTGCTCTCGTGACCGAGCCGGCGATGAGCCCTGACGGCAAGAGCGAAGTATCCGATGAGACCGAACGACGACAGCAGGCCCAGTTCAACAATGCCGCCGAGAAGGCTCAGAAGCAGGCCGACCGCAGCGGCGAGTTTGATGATGCCGAGTGATCGTTCGAAACCTGGCTTGTACCCGAGATCGCGCATGAGTTGCAGTACCTGGGGCGGGCCGCTGAAATCGTAAACGCCGGAGCCACCGACGACGAGCGCGGTGATGATCGAGAGGATGGTCGACATGGCTCTGAGTGTACGAGTCAGCGGACGGCACCCGGTGGATCAGACCCTTCTTGTCGGCGGGCACGGATCGGGAAGGTATCTTCGCGTACATGTCGAATTACGAACCCAGCCCTTGGGAACCAATTGCCGATCATGTCGAGCGCTACATCGCTACCGATGGGGCCGATGGGTTCCTCTGGGAAGGCGGTGAGGTGATCATCCTCACCACGACTGGTGCGAAGTCGGGCAAGGAACGGCGGACCCCGCTGATCCGGGTCACCGATGGAGAACGCTATTTCGTTGTCGCGTCAATGGGCGGTGCACCGAACAACCCGAACTGGTACCACAACATGGTCGCCAACCCAGCCGTCACCATCCAGGATCGGGCCGAGGTTCTTGAGCTCGTGGCACGAACGGCCGATGCGGCAGAGAAGGCCCAGTACTGGCCGCTGGCTGTCGCTGCTTGGCCCGACTACGACAAGTATCAGGCTGGAACTGATCGCGATATCCCGCTGATGATCTGCGAGCGAGCCTGATTCGTTGACACATCCGGCATCGAAGGTGGTTGTGTTGCGCGGTTTCAGTCGCTGAGGCGGCGCCGCAGTTCGACGAACACCTCGGTGCCGGTGATCGCGCTGAGTTCATCAGCGAGGGAATCCACGACCCGTGATTCCCCGACGTAGGCGCGTTCGCCCTCGGTGCAGCACCAGGCCATGGTCGGACCTTCGTCGCCCCAATCCGCTCGTTTCCAGCGTCGGAGTGTCGCTCGCTCACGCCCATTCTCGAGTTGCTCCCAGTCGACGCGGATCGGAAGCTGCCAGCACACTGATGGTTTCCAGTCGAGGGGTGACTCTCCTGCCTCACCCGCGGCAATGTGCAGAGCGCAACCTTCACCGCCCTTGAACCCCGGGCGGTTGAGGAAGATGCATGCTCCGTCGACGACGCGTGTATTGATCCTTCGGTCGTCACTGAAGATGCCGCCCTCCATCGCTGCACCGGCGAATTGAAAGATGGATGGCGAGAGCATTGCGGCCATGGCGCTGATGAACATCGCTTCTTCCTCGTCGCCGAACTCTGCACCCACTGAGCAGCAGCCCTGGTTGAGCTGTTCTGCTGGTTCGTCAAGGATGCCGAGGCAGCCTCGCCCCCAGATACACGTCCAGTTCGATTCGAGGAACTCACGATCGAACCGCCACTCGGTATCGGGGGTACTGATCTCGAGAATCGACGGTTCCTGATCGGGCAGTTCCATGGAGGAGACCCTATGGCGCGTGTTCGGCTGGGCGCTGCGCTGCGCCAACTCGGTAGGGTCCCCGAATGATTATCGGATTCGCTCTACCTGTCTCGGGGTCCTGGGCGACCCCAGAGAACTGCATTGAGATCGCCGAGACCGCAGAGCGCCTTGGGTACGGCTCGCTCTGGACCTTCCAGCGGTTGTTGTCGCCGGTGACGCCGGAAGGCCAGCAGTGGCTTCCGCCCGCATATCACAGCGTGCTGGACCCACTCTCGGTGCTGTCGTTCGTGGCGGCACGGACCACGCGTGTGCGTCTCGGCGTCGCAGTGATCAATGCACCGTTCATGGCGCCGGTGCAGTTGGCCAAGATCGCCGCCACCATTGATCGACTTTCGAACGGCCGCCTCGATCTCGGAATCGGGGCGGGATGGATGCCTGACGAGTTCGCAGCTGTCGGAGCGCCGTTCGAACGGCGTGGCGCGCAGATGTCGGAATACATCAGAGCTCTCGACGCATGTTGGGCTGGGGGAATCTCTTCGTTCGAAGGTGAGTTCAGTGTGTTGCCAGCATCGGTGATCGCTCCTTCGCCCGTGCAACATCCGCGACCGCAGATTCTGCTCGGAGGTGCCGCGCCAGCGGCATTGCGTCGTGTCGGTCGTCTGGCCGACGGGTGGATCAGCGCCAGTTCGACGGACCTGACAACAGTTGGTGAATCGATCGAGATGATCCGACACGCGGCGGTCGCTGCCGGGCGCGACCCGAACCAGCTGCGATTCATCTGCCGGGGTGTCGTGCGGGTTCGTGACGGCGAACGGTCGCCTCTCACGGGAACCTTCGAGGAGATTCGACGCGATTTCCAAGACCTCGAAGCTCAGGGGATGACAGAGCTTTTCATCGACCTGAACTTCGATCCGCAGATCGGCTCGGAGGATGCAGACCCGGAACAGTCGATGGAGCGAGCCCGGCGGGTGCTCGAGGAATTTGCACCCTGAACGTTCTTGCTCGGATGTTCAGATTCTCACCCTGGGCGAGATTCTTGGTTCGTTGTCGATGTTGTCTCGGCCGAGCGCAACGATTCGAACGCGGCGGTGAGATATTCACTCATTGCCGTGGCTCCCTCCGTCGTGAAATGAATTCCGTCTGCACGAAGTACCTTGCCGTTGTCATTGAGCGATCGACAGGCATCGTTCGGGCAGAGCTCTGCATCGAGGTCGATGATGTCGACATCGGGGTGATCAGCAGCGAACTGTCGTTGGAGCGCAGCCAATTGTGGGAACGTTCTTGAGTCGTCGGCATACTCCCGGCTCCAGTCGGCTGGATAGTTCCCCGGCCGCGGTTGGATCATGAGAACGAGGCGCGATCCACTCGAGGTGATCTGCGTGCGGAGTAGCTCGAGTTGCTCGAGATAGGCATCGTTGAAGTCTGGAGATCCAAACCTGAGCCACGTGCCATTGACGCGAACGTCATAGGTATCCCAGAGCACAGCCGAGAACACGACGAGATCCGGATGGAATTGCTCGATGGCCGAACGCCAGTCGTTGAGTGGCTTGCAGGTGGGGCAATCTTCGTTCACCACTCCGTTCCGGCGCTTGGGAAACCTCTGAAGACTCAGCCCGAAGCGAGCTTGGTTCCAGAGGGTTATCCGATCGGCAGGGAATGGCGACACGTAGGCCTTGGGAGCGGGAAATGCGAGTTCGCCACCACCCAGGGTCCAGGCCACAGAGTCGCCGAGGAGAAGCACTCGTACCGGGTTGCTGCCGGCGACTTCACCGGACGGGGGTGCGGAGCGGGTACTCGCACCTTCGGGGGTCAATGGGATGGTGAGCACGAGACAGATGGCGACGGCCCCGGAAAGAGACGCCGCGGCGAGCGAAAACTGCCGACGGCTGAGCGAAGCGCGGTCTTTGGATTGTGCGGAGGTGCGTCGGAACGGTCGCTCGATCAGCACCAGGCTGACGAGAGTCGCAACAGCAGTGACCGCGATCCGCGCACCGAACAGGGCGAAGCCCTCAAGTCCTGTGTGTGCGGTGGTGAGGAACACCCTCGCCGGCCAGTGCCACAGGTAGAGCCCATAGGAAACCAGCCCGAGTTGTACGAGCCATGGGTGTTGCAACACCCGGGTGACAGGGTGACCCTCGTGTCGTACGGCGAGCCAGATGATTGACGCGGTGATGACTGCGATGACGGCCAGACCACCCTCATAGAGCCAGTTCTGGTGGAAGTCGACGATGACGAATGCGAATGTGAGTGCGAGAAGGGCGGCTGTGCCGGCGACGATCGAGATCGGTGTGGATGCGATTCCACGAGCACGCGGTACGAGGAGGTTCAAGCATGCGAGTCCGACGCCGATCAGAAGCGCGTGTACCCGGGTGTCCGAACCGAAGTACACCCTCGAAGGGTCGGTGTCGGCGACATGGTGAATGGCCATGAGTGAAGCAGAGATGAGGGCGCCGATTGCGGCGAGCACGAATAGAGGTCGAGCGAGAGCCTGCGTCGTGCCCGATTTCCGTCGACGCACGACCAGAATCAGCGCCATCGCGATCAACGGGAAGACGATGTAGAACTGCTCCTCGATAGCCAGTGACCAGAAGTGGGCAATTGGTGTGTCGTGGCCGAACTGGCCCTCGTAGGAAGTTCCCGATGCGATAGCCGACCAGTTGTTCACATAGAACAGCGACGCGAGCGATTGCGTTCGGACAGCGGGTCGTGACGACGCCGGTTCGAGCCACCATGACAAGGCCACGGCGACAACGATGCACGCCATGGCTGCAGGAAGAAGCCGACGAGCTCGTCGGCTCCAGAATCCCTTGAGGGAGAATGCGCTGTTCGCACCGAATTCGACGAGCAGTAGGGACGTGATCAGGAAGCCGGACAGGACGAAGAAAACGTCAACGCCGAGAAATCCTCCCGGCACTGCCTGCGGCGCGAAGTGGTAGAGCACGACGGCGAGAACTGCGATGCCGCGAAGACCATCGAGTGAGCGATGGTGACCGAATGATCCCGGAGCGTGGCGGTCTTCGTCGGGTCCCATCACGCCGAACGGTAGTTGGCCGTTGCGAGGTGAGTTGGCGGTCTCAGCTGGTCATTCCGCCGAGCCCGACGAGACCGCGAGCAAGCTCGATCTCTCCCATATGCCGAAGGCCGTGCTGATAGATCCAGCACTCATAGCCGTCGAGCACCGTGATGCCCTGTTCGCCGCCGACTCTTGCGCTGTAGGTCGAAGCAACGACCGCTGGGTAGGGGTGGGGGATCACGACCCGCTTGAGCTCTTCGAGGTCAACCTGCTTCAACTGTGCCTCGGTGCGATCGAACACGGCGCGCTGGTAGAGCTTGAACTGTTCGAAGTCGCCGATGCGCTGATGGATCGTTTCATCCACGGACAACTCCTTGCCATGGTCGTTGATCGACATCTGCACTCGTTCCTGCCATTCGTCATTCCAGATGGGCAGCTGCCCGGTGAGCACGAAGAAGGAGGAGTCCTGCATATTCGTATAGTGGAACAGCGAGAAGGCGATGGGAAGCACGCCTTCGCGTTCGAAGTGGTTGACATGTTCGAGATCCATCGTGCTGACGGCTTGGTAGTACAGCGAATGCATGGCGGCCATACGTCGCTGCAGCGAGTCGATGATCAGATCTGTCATGGTGTCATCCCCGTGTTGGTGGTGGGGCGAGCGTAGGAAGTGACGCATGGACTGTCAATTGTCCGAAAGGGGATTGTTATGGATGAACTGTTCGCTGATCCCGAACTGAGCATGTCGATCTGCGTCGGTTGTGGGCTGTGCTGTGACGGCACGCTCCTGAGCCATCTTGCGGTTTCTGATGAAAGTGATCTCGGGATGCCGCTATGGGCCATGGGGGTCGAGCTGATCGCTGTCGCTGAGCCACCAGTAATCGAACTTCCATGCCCGGCGGTTGACCACGGAATCTGCACCATTCACCATCTGCATCGCCCGCGGGCATGTTCCCAGTTCGAATGTTCGCTTTCGCAGGCGGTGCTCGACGGGGAGATCGAACCGACCGCCGCTCGAGCAGCGATCGCCCGAACCCTCGAGGTGCGAGCCGAGGTGGGAGCCGGGAGCCGTCCCCGCTCTGATCTTGATCAACTGCTTGATCGACATTTCCGTGGCAGCATTTGCGAATGACTGAAGATCTTGCGCCCGCAGAGGTTGTGACCACCGCTTACATCGAACTTCGCGAGCGAGTCGTCGCATTGGTGCGTTCGCTGCCTGAGGATCGCGGCGATGTGGTGATTCCTGCGTGCCCGGATTGGACGGCACGCCAGTTGGTCGCTCATCTGGTGGGCGTTCCTGAGGACATCATCACCGGCAACATGGACGGTGTCACCACTCGCGTCTGGACCGATGCGCAGGTCGCCCGTCACGATGGCAAGTCTCTGCAGGATTTGGCGGATTCCTACGAGGCAACAGGGCAGGTCTTCGATGACGTGCTCCCGATGATCGCTGAGCCGGTGAACTCCCAGATGGTCATGGACGCAGTCACTCACGAGCACGACCTGCGCGAGGCGCTCGGCGAACAGGGGGCTCGTGATTCGGCTGCGGTCGAGGTTGGACTCGCGTGGCTGCACTATGCGTTTGCCACTCGGTACTCAAGCCTGATGGCTGATCCGTTCACTGTTGAAGGCGTCGACTCCTACGAACTGCTCCGGTCGCTCACTGGTCGACGCACCACAGCCGAGATGGACGCGCTCGGTCTCGATGGTGCGGGGGTCTCAGCGATGCTGGTGGGCACACCGCTAGCGCCTGGCGTCTGAGGTCCGGTTGGGCCGATGGTCACCAGCTGTTCCAGTGCACGATCTGATCGGTCGGGATACGTGCCGCCGGTTTGAAATCCGTGCCGATCGTGTAGGCAATCGGGAAGAGTCCGCCCTGCGTGTACTTGTCGAACGGAATATCGAGGATCTCCGCTGCCTCGCGTTCGCTCGGGAGATGAAGGGTGGTCCACGCCGAACCGAGACCCCGTGAACGAAGCGCCAGCATGAAACTCCAGACCGCCGGAAGAAGTGAACCCCAGGTGCTTGCGGCTGCGAATGCGGGAAGGTTGTCGAGACGACCCTCGAGCAGCGGGATCATGAGAATCGGAACCTCATGGAAGTGATCGGCGAGATAGTTGGCCGAATCGGTGACCGCTGATTGGCGTTGCGCACGAGTGTCGGAATCCTCATAGGCGGGGCGAGCACCGCTGTCGCGATAGGCGACAAAGTTCGTCTTGTAGAGGTCGGCGAGCGCCTTCTTCTTGTCAGCATCAGTGATGAACATCCAGTGCCAGCCCTGCCGGTTCGAACCGGTAGGCGCCTGAAGTGCGAGATCGAGACACTCGAGCACGATCTCGGGCTCGACTGGTCGTTCGAGATCAAGCCGCTTACGAACAGAACGGGTGGTACTGAGAAGTTGATCGGCGGTGAGGTCGAGGTTCATCCCGCCATCGTGTCAGGTGGCGGGGGTCTGTGCGGTGGTCATTCGATCGTGCCGTAGGAGCCCTGATCTCCAGAGGACCCTGCTGAAGCGACCTCGGCGACGCAAGCTCGCAGGTCGATCTCGAACTCCTCGAGATGGTTTGCATGCACCGCATTGACCATGCAGTGCAGCGAGTCCGGTGGACTCTGGCGATCGACGTACCAACCCTTGCGCCACAGTGCGTCGGCGAGCGCGAAGACGTTGAACGCGTCGGGGTCGGTGGCGCCGAAGGCGATGAGGGTCACCTCCGGCCGGGCCCGCAACGTCAGTTCCGGTATCGAGTCGAGAATTGCCGCAAGGCGGTCGCAGGTCTCCTTGGCCTCGCGTGTGAGGCGCAGGTACCCATCGTCGCCGAGCATGTGCATCACGGCCCAAGCCGCCGCCATCGGGCCACCGCCCTTTGTCCCCATGATTCCGGAGGATCCATAGAGGCCGCCGAGCCAATTATCGGTGAGGTAGGTCTGGTAGCTGCGCAGCACCTTGTTGCGGTGCATGAGCACGGATGCGCCTTTGGTCGTGTAGCCGTATTTGTGCAGATCAACCGAGATCGACGTGACGCCGGGAACCTCGAAGTTCCATTGTGGGATCTCGTAGCCGAGACGGCGCAGGTAGGTGAGCGTGATACCGCCCATGCAGGCATCAACGTGGCAGTTGATGCCTCGTTCCGCAGCGATCGCCGCGATGGCACTGATCGGGTCGATCACACCCTGCGGATATTGCGGAGCGGATCCGGCGATGAGCACGGTGTTGTCATCGACGGCATCGGCCATTGCATCGACGTCGGCCCGCCAGTCCTCGCCCACATCAACACGGCGGCTTTCGAGTCCGAAGTAGTAGCAACCCTTCTCGAAGGCTGCATGCGCACTGGTGGGAAGCACGATGTTTGGTTGCGTGATCGAACGCTCCCGCCGTCCTCGTTCGCGGGCAGCCTTCACGGCGAGCAGAAGGCTCTCCGTTCCACCACTGGTCATGAACCCAGCGCCATCGGGTCCGGCATCGAGCCACGCTCCCACGAATGCCACGACCTCGGCCTGGATCGTGCGAAGACTTGGGAACGCATCGGTATTGAGAGCGTTCTCGGTTGCGAATCGACGATGCGCGTCTGCTGCGAGCGCCTCGACCTCGGGACCTGCGCTGTAGGCCAGGGTGAACGCTCGGCCATCGCGCCATCTCACATCGTTGGAACGGAGCTCATCGAGCCGCGTCAGGATGGATTGGGCTGATGATGATGCTGGGAACGACTCCATGGCCGGACGGTATCGGACCGAGAAGCATGATGCTGTGTGTCGGTCGGGTGCACGGAGTTGCGCTGGATTTTCCCCGACTCAGCTGATCAGGTAGTCGGTGACCTGAGTGTCCTCGGCCCCGAGATCAGCAAAGTTGTCGTAGGCGCGCGCAGCGCTGAACTCGCGCCACGTGAATGGCCTGTAGAGGCGCGAGCCTTCGCACAACTCGGCTGCGGGTTCAATGACAGCATCGCGGCTGGGATTCGAGAAGAGCGGGATGGAAAAACGTCGACTTTCGGTCATCGGCAACACCCGATGCACTGCGGCCCGATAGCGCCCGTTCGTCCACGCCTGCATGCAGTCGCCAAGGTTCACGACGACTGCGCCCGGAGTCGGGGGAACATCGATCCAGTCGCCCGAGAGTGATTGCGTCTGCAGCCCGCCGGTGGTGTCCTGCAGCAGAAGGGTTAGAACTCCGGGGTCGGTGTGATAGCCGAGAGCGGTTTCACCCAACTCTGCGAGACCCTCGCGTTCCGAAGCCGGAACGGGATCGCCGAGGGTGTAGTGATTCAGGCGCACGGTGCTGCTCGACGCCGATGAGCGAATCATCGAGCGACCTTCGCTCGAGAGTCCGAGCGCGTCATGGATCAATTCGAGCGTGTCGGTCGCAAGGCTGCTGAATGCCTCGAAGAACTCCACCATCACGGGTCGGAAGTCCGCAGGTTCCGAGGGCCAGTGGTTGATGCTGTCGAGGCGAGGGTCGCGGGGATCGATGAAGTCGAAGACCTCTTTATGGTCGCGTCGTCGCTTCGTCAGTTCGCGATCGAAGTATCCGAGCGGGTTGTCCTCGGATCGCATGATTGCCGTTCGCACCGAGCGATCTGCATCGAAGAATGCACGCGTGGAGTCCCATGTTCGTTCGATCAGGGAGTCGAGTCCGTGGCCCGTCAGAAGGAAGAATCCGTGATCCCGGCACGCCATGTCGAGAGCATCGAGTGAGGTTTGGTCTGGTCGGGTGAGGTTGACCAACGGGACGATTGTCATGGGGCCCTCCTGAGGATGGCAGTGAGCTGTTGGAAAATCCACGTAAAGGAGCACCAAGAGTCGGTAAGAACGGCCGTTTCGCTCGAATGCCCCACCTACGGTACCGCCCGTCGCCACAATGCTCTTCGATCTCCGAAGGCGACCGGACAGTACGGGGGAACCGAATGACAGCGATGAAGTACAACGTCAACGGAAGCACCTATCAGTTTGATGCGGATCCGGGAATGCCGCTGTTGTGGGTCATCCGGGACATCATCGGCCTGACCGGAACGAAGTATGGGTGCGGTGTCGAGATCTGCAAGGCCTGCACGGTTTGGATCGACGGTTCACCCGAGAAGAGTTGCGATATGAACGCCTCGGAAGGTGTGGGGCGAAAGATCACAACCATTGAAGGTCTCTCGGCGACTCCCGTCGGAGTACGTCTTCAAAACGCGTTCATCGATTGTCAGGCCCCTCAGTGCGGGTACTGCCAATCAGGAATGCTGATGGCCGCGGCCAAGTTGGTGACCAGCAACTCGAAGCCTTCCGATGCCCAGATCGATTCCGCACTCGGAAACATCTGCGCATGCGGCACCTATCCGCGGGTCAAACAGGCGATCAAGAAGGCGACGGGACAGCCGACATGAGCAAACGTACGGAGACCAAAGCAGGGACTGTCAGCCGGCGGGCCTTCCTTGGAGGTGGAGCGACGGTTGTAGCGATGTTCGCCCTCGACGCGGCTCCCGGCTCCAAGATGGCTCGCGCTATCGCAGCCAATCTCCCGGTGGACACCAGCGGTGGTCCGGTCAATGGCTGGATCCTCGTCAATGCCGATAACTCGGTGAGCATCGCATTCGGTGGCGCTGAGATGGGGCAGGGGATTCTGACCGGACTCGCCCAAGCCGCGGCAGAGGAACTGATGGTGGCTTGGTCCCAGGTACGCACTCAGGTGGCACCCACCTCGCAGTCGTACATCACTGGCGGAAGTTTCGGGATCCGGGCGAATTTCCTGAAGATGCGCATCGCTGGGGCCCAGGCGCGCGAAGTGCTGCTCGCTGCGGCAGCGGCCACGTGGGGAATCGATGCGTCGGCCTGCAGCGTTTCCGATGGAGTGATCACGAATACCGTGACGTCAGCGACGCTCACCTACGCACAGGTAGCCAAAGCGGCGTCGGCTCTCACTCCTTCGGCTTCGCCGACGCTCACCGACGCTTCCAAGTTCCGGATGGTCGGTCGATCCATGGCCCGAC
Source organism: Actinomycetota bacterium (assembly GCA_009705225.1). Classification (GTDB taxonomy): domain Bacteria; phylum Actinomycetota; class Acidimicrobiia; order Acidimicrobiales; family Acidimicrobilacustridaceae; genus Acidimicrobilacustris. The sequence goes on from WLCQ01000011.1 coordinate 25,981, forward strand.
TCGACCTCCCCTCAAAGGTTGACGGTTCGGCGGTGTTCGGTATCGACGTACGGGTTCCGGGAATGCTGTACGCAGCCGTGAAGAATTGCCCGACGATCGGCGGCACGCTTGCTCGTACGCCGGCAACCCCAGCGGGAGCGATTGCAGTCGTTCCCCTCGGAAATGCAGTTGCTGTTGTCGCTTCCAACACCTGGGCGGCGTTCAAGGCTGCGAGTTCGCTGTCAGTCGCCTGGACGATTCCCACTGCGGCAGCACAGTTGACGACCTCGACGATCTCCGCGCAGGCTCAGACGTTGATGGCCACCGGCACTGCCGGTTCGCCGGCTGCTGAACGGGTCGGAGACGCTCCGGGCGCATATGGCACCGCGGTCACCCGCATCGAGTCCACCTATCAACTCCCGTATCTGCCGCACGTGTGCATGGAGGTTCTGAACTGCACGGCGAGTGTGACGCCCACCTCCTGTGAGGTCTGGGTTCCGACGCAGGCCGCAAGCTGGGTGCAGGCCACAGCGATGGCGATCACGGGTCTGCCGGCCTCGGCGGTCACTGTGCACCCGACATTGCTCGGCGGGGGGCTCGGTAGGAAGATCGAACAGGACTACGTATCGCAGGCGATCAAGGTTTCCAAAGCAGTCGGCAAGCCGGTCAAGCTCACATGGCGACGCGAGGAAGATCTGAGTCACGACCAATACCGTCCGATGGGACTCGTGCGGGTGCGACTCGGGGCCGACAGCGGGGGTCGTCTCACATCCATTGCCACCCGAACGGTTGCCCCATCACCATTGGCCCAGCGTGGTTGGATGGCGCCCACGGGCAATGACAATGTCGAGGGTGCGGAGGGACTGCCGTACGCCGCGGCCAATCGTCTCGTCGAGTACGTGAAGCACCCAGCTGCGGTACCGGTGGGGTTCTGGCGTTCGGTGGGAAACTCCATCAACTGCTTCGCTGTTGAATCCGCGCTCGACGAATTAGCAGTGGCGCTCAAGCAGGACCCACTTGCCTACCGACGCAGTCTCCTCGCTGGTGATCCAAGAACGCTTGCGGTTCTCGATCGGGCTGCTGCAGACATCGGCTGGAACACGGCTCCAGCGAAGGGTGTGGCCCGGGGAATCGCACTGTCGAACGGATTCGGGAGCATCGTTGCACTCGCCGTCGAGGTGTCGCAGCCGACTGCCGGCGTGATGAAGGTGAATCGGGTGGCCTGCGCAGTCGATTGCGGGCTCGCGGTGAACCCTGGTCAGGTCGAGTCACAGATGCAGGGCGGAATCATCCAGGGGATCGGCACTGCGTTCTGGGGTCAGACCACCTTCGCCAAGGGAGTGGCCAGCAGTCGGAACTTCTCGAACACCCGCATGTTGCTGATGAAGGAGACGCCATCGATCACGGTGTCGATACTGCAGAGCGGTCTGGAATCGCTTGGCGGCATCGGTGAGGTGGCTGTACCTCCGACCGCCCCAGCTCTGGCCAACGCTTGGTTCAAGCTCACCGGCGCGCGGTTGCGGTCACTTCCGTTCTTCCCCGGTGCGAACCGAATGGACGACTGAATCAGGCGTCGTTTCGAGTCTTGAACGCTGTGCGGATGTAGGTGATCGCCGCGGTGATGAGACAGGCAGCGACAGCGATCAGGCACCAGAAGAAGCCTGCGTAGTCGAGCACCGTTCCAACGCCGGGTACGCCGGGCATGGTGTTTCGCACAGCGGGTAGAGCGAAGAGCATGGCTCCGAGCCACACAAACATTGAGAACTCGAGAGGGCGACCAGTGACGAGAGTGGTGTAGGTCATGGCCACCGCTATCGATGCGAGCGCGATCATCACCAAGAGTTCGAAGAGGGCGAACGCGCGCATTGCGCCCCCCCTCCTTGCGCCGAGGTCGACTCTGATGGCGCCGTCATCCCATGAATCCGCCGGGCTGGAGGTGACTGCCCAGTCGTGCTGCTTGGCGCTCACTGCGAGACGGGTCGGTACGGGTTCCTCGGACTTGGTGGTGCCAGTTCCGTCGGCACTCTTGACGACCCGAGTGAGTCGCACCTGAAGAGCACTTGCGTAGGAGTCAAAGGGGTACTGGCTGAGGTCGCCATCGAGATCGAGCACCAGTTGTACGGGCGGAGGAATCTCTCCGCCAGAGAGATTGATGCTGCCTCCCAGGTAGCCGTCCGCATCGAGGTTGATGGTCTGCTTGAGCGAGCCGTCGCGATTGGCGAACGATCCATGAGGAGCGATTGTGAGACGCACCTGCTGGGTGCCGGCGACGGGTTGGACCTCAAGGATCCGCGCGTTCACCTGGATGTAGTCCTCACTCGCCGGGTCTGAAACGCCGATGTACGTGCGAACCTCAGAACCAGTTGATTCGGTGTTGTTCCTGGACACGAATGTCGCGACCTGAGCAACGATGAGAATGCCGAGCGCTGCGAAGATCAGTCGCTTACCGAAACGACGCCGATCTGCGACCGCCTCTCGATCGCCAGACGGTTCGACGTTGGGATCTGCCTCGCCGTCAACGGCTCTGGGGTCATGTGATTGCGAATCGCCTTGCGCATTGGACATTGGGTGATTGTTGCACGGCCGAGTGTGATGAGCGTGCGTGAATCGGCTGTGCCCATCAGGAGGTCCTGTGCCCATGACTGATCCCGATACTGTGCCGAGATTCCCCTAGGAGGTAATGCCATGAGGATCGAACCGCATCATGTTGGGATCTGTGTCACCGATCTTGAGGCGTCCCTGCGCTTCTGGCGCGACGGGCTGGGTTTCGAGGCGACGACAACGCCAACCGTCGGGTCCGAGTGGTCCGATTCCCTCGAGATCGGCGGGGAGATCGAGTTCTCGGCCACGTTCCTGCGCAAGGATGGCTTCGAGTTCGAACTTCTTCATTACAACTTTCCTGAACCCACGGGAGCGCCATCGGCGACCCGTCTTCAGCGTGGATTCACGCACTTCGCCGTCACTGTGGATGAACTCGATCTGGTGATCGATCATCTCGTCGCTCACGGTGGCTCTGTGGTCGACGGCACTCGCACGAAGATCGGCGAAGGGGCGTGGGCCACTGAGTTGGTGTTCATCGCTGATCCCGATGGAGTTCGCGTCGAACTCATGAAGTTCGGTTGATCCACCGCTTGCGACGCCTCGTCCGACGAGACCGAGTTTCCGAGTGCCGAAGTTTCGACCGTGATCAGAGGTCGGTCGTGACCTTGGGGATGAGATCCCCGTTGGCCATGCCGTCCACCGCGAGGCACTGGCCGGTGACCCAGGACGCGGCGGGGGAGCAGAGGTAGAGCACCGCATCCGCGATGTCATCAGGAAGTCCGTTACGACGCATCGCAGTGTTGGCATGCATGGACTCGCGGATGGATGGGTCCATCGACGACAGGTACATCCGTAGGGAGTCGGTCTCGACTGCGCCCGGCAGAACGCCATTCACACGGATGCGTGGTGCGAGCTCCACTGCCATCAGCCGCGTGAGTTGTTCGACTGCAGCTTTGGTGAGGCTGTGGGTGAGCGAGTTGCGCACCGCATTTCGCCCTGCGACCGAACCGATGTTGCAGACCGTTCCGCCCCCTCGCTGGAGCATGTGGGGAACAGCGAGACGCACGAGTTCGAACGGGGCGGAGACGTTGAAGTGGAAGGACTTCTCGAGCTGGGACACCGAAGTGTCGAGGAACGGCCTCGACATCGAACCACCAGCGTTGTTCACCACGATGTCGATGGCGCCGAAGTGGTCGATCGTGCGATTCACGATCGAGGCAAGCGAGTCCATGTCGTTGACGTCACCGGTGAGCGGAAGGGCGCGACCCCCGGCGGCGACAACATCAGAAGCAACCTGCTCGAGGTCTGCCTCCGTGCGGGCAGTGAGCACGCAATCTGCTCCCACCTCCGCGAAGGCTTTCGCGATAGCGGCTCCAATGCCCTTCCCGGCCCCGGTGATGATCGCCACCTTTCCGTCGAGACGGAAGCGTTCGGGTGCAGTGCTCGGCATGGTCGGCTCCTGTGGTTGCGCTGATGTCCGCCGGTTCGGGACTCCCGAACGACGCCCAATCTCCGTGCGGGGTCGCACTCGAGGCGGCCGGAGCTTAGGTGTCCATGCTGGCTCTAGTGCACAGTCACAACGAAATCGTCGAGGTTGAAATCGGAGTTGTCGCCCCGGATTCCCACCGCGCCTGAGCGGATGACCGGTCCTCCGGTGCCGCTATCGGTGGCCGAAAGTACGAGGACGCCATCGACCCGGAGGCGGATCGAAACCGATCCGCCGGGATTGTCGAAGATCATTGCTCGCACGTTGTGGAACCCACCGGAACTGAACGAGTTTCTTCCCGCGGCGAGCGTGAAGTAGGTCCCGCCATTCGAGCTGCCACCGGGGACCTTCTTCTTGATGGCGGTGGTGCCATCCCTCCGGTTGAAACTCACGGAGTACAGAGAGGATTCGTCGACGTACCTGAGGAAAACATGCTCACCGTCCCAAGCAACCGCTGGTGTGGCTGGCGTGGAACTGAATGTGTTGTGACGGAGTCGGAAGGAGACATTCACGGAACCGAAATCCTTCCGTTTTGTCACGAGCCGGAAAATCGCAGAGTCAGTCCCGTTCGAGGAGTTGGCGTCGGGCTCGATGGCATCGGGAACCCCGGACCACGCCATGCCATTGCGGGCCAACAACGAACCCGATGTCACGTCCCAGGTCGTGCTCCTCACCGCTGAAAGCGAACCAGGGTTCCAGAATGCGTACTCATTCGTGATCAAACTGTCCTTCACTCCGAAGGAGTCAGCAAGCAGCGTGGTGCCGGATACGCCGGATGAAATTGTGCCTGCCGATGCAATGCCTCCGCTCCCGACCACTCCAAGTGCGCTCAGTAGAAGCAGTGCAGCGATGAGCCTTGCGCCTGTTCGACTCCGGGACTTGGTAAACCGGCCAGCATCCATGAGTGTGGACCCGTTCCTCGAGTTGCGCTCGCGCATTGAATCTTGCTCCCTCGCTGCGGTGACCCTGATTGGGGTAGCCCTGACGGGCGATAGCGACGGTACCGAGGATGGGGGAGCGCGCCTATCGCACCATTTCGGTATTCCCAGTGCCGGAACGCCGACATCAACGTTGACGCGTGTTCTACATTTCGGCCATGGCCAAAGACACCCCGCACAAGATCCTGCTCACCGAGGACGAGATGCCCACCCAGTGGTACAACATCGTCCCTGACCTGCCGGCTCCGCCGCCGCCGCCGTTGCACCCGGGCACCCTTCAGCCCGCCGGCCCCGAGGACTTCGCACCACTGTTCCCGATGGCGCTGATCGAGCAAGAGGTGTCCCAAGAGCGGTACATCGACATTCCGGGAGCAGTGCTCGACATCTACAAGATCTGGCGCCCGAGCCCACTGTTCCGGGCACGCCGTCTCGAGCAACTGCTCGATACTCCGGCGCGTATTTATTACAAGTACGAGGGCGTGAGCCCAGCCGGCTCGCATAAGCCGAATACCGCTGTACCGCAGGCGTACTACAACCATCAGGAAGGCATCACGAAGCTCACCACCGAGACCGGTGCTGGGCAGTGGGGCACCTCACTCGCGTTCGCCACCGCCCAGTACGGCATGGAGTGTGAGGTCTGGCAGGTCGCTGCGTCGTACCGTCAGAAGCCTCATCGTCGCACGATGATGGAGATCTGGGGCGCAACGGTTCATCCCAGCCCGTCGATGATCACTGACTACGGGCGCTCACTGCTCGAACTCGATCCCGACCATCCCGGAAGCCTCGGCATCGCGATCTCCGAGGCGGTCGCCATGGCTGTGGCTGACCCCAACACCCGGTATGCGCTGGGCAGTGTGCTCAACCATGTGCTCATGCATCAAACGATCATCGGTGAGGAAGCGCTGTTGCAGTTGGCGAAGGTGGGGGAGACTCCGGACGTTCTCGTCGGCTGCACCGGGGGCGGTTCCAACTTCGGTGGTCTCGCGTTCCCCTTCTTGCGCGAGAAGCTCGCGGGGAAGATGAACCCCACGATTCGCTGCGTTGAGCCGGCGGCATGTCCCAGCCTCACGATGGGCGAATACCGCTACGACTTCGGTGATTCTGCCGGCATGACCCCGCTGATGAAGATGCA
>WLCQ01000110.1 GCA_009705225.1 Actinomycetota bacterium
GGCCCGACCTTCGCGCTGCCGCTCACGCCACTCTTCGAGATGTTCAACCAGGAGCGCTTCCCGGTACGAACTCGTTTCTGATACCTGAATCCCATTGTCAGCCGCCTTCGTCGCCGTTGCTCTCCAGAGTGGACACAGCATGTGCGATGTCCGCGTCACCACTCGACCATTGTGCCATCGACCGGTTGATCCTGCCCGAAGGATCCCGTGCCGCAGCGGAACCCGCGCCACAATGGTGGCTCCTGCAATTGATTCGGAGCGGCGGACGTGACCATCACCTGGATCCACATCGAGGAATCCTCCGACGGGCCGGACCCGCAACTCCCCGCACGCGTTGCGGCCGCGGTCGGCGAACCATTCCACAGCGTGGTTCGCAAGCATCTGTTGGAGCGCCGCACCGATCCGAGTCACGCATTCCCCCGGTTCGAGGAGCATTTCGGCCGCTACCTGTTCGGCCAGTTGCATGTGCCCACGTCCGCCGATGACGGTGTCGCCGAGTTCGCTGAGCTCACCGTCATCGCCACGCTCGACTCCTGTTGGACAATCCTTCGGGTGCCCGAGGTCAGCGACGGCCGAACCACCCCGGTGGCTGACAGTTACCGGGACCGGCTGCGCGAACTGAAGCTCACCCTCGCTGCGAACGCCACGGTCGGCGAACTCCTCGGGCGCCTGTTCACCATCACGGTGAACCAGCTCGAGAAGGTGTTCGAGACCACCGCCGAGAGCATCCGGAACTGCACGGACGCGTTGGCCGAACTGAACACGAAGCGATTGGGACGCGCCATGCAGGAGCGCATCCCCGATCTTCGCGATCGGGCCGGGGAGATCCGTCGTGAGGTCGCCAGTCTCGGAACAGTGGTCGATGAGATCGAATCGATCCTCGACGAGATCGTGCACGACCGGCTCGATCTCCGACTCTCGTCGGGCGACGGAACAAGCACCGAACTGCTCAGCCGGGCCACCGAGATCCATCTGCACGACACCTTCTATCGGGCTCGCCGGCTCAGCCTGCTTCACGATGAACAACTCGAATCGCTCGGCTACGTGTTCGAGATGATCGCCCTGCTCAACGCCGCTGATGAAGTGACATCGGGGCGTTTCCTGGGCGCAATCGCTTCGATCATGTTGTTCCCCACATTCATCGTGGGTCTGTACGGCATGAACTTCGAGACCATGCCCGAACTTCGCTGGCCACTCGGTTACGCGTTCGCGGGTGCACTGATCGTGGGCACCACGATTGCGCAGGTCTTGTTCTTCCGCAGGAAGCGCTGGCTCTAACGCCCGAGTCCTGCGAACGCGTCGACAGTGAGCATGTGCAGATCCACGATGCCGTCGAGGTCGAGACCCGAGCCGCGGTAGCCACCGGCCAGGGCAAACGCCGCCGGGGTACCCGTGCGTTGCAGCCACTGTGCGACGAGAGCCTCGCGTTCGGCGAGCACTGCATTGTTGATGCCGTGCTTGCCGCCCGTACCGCAACCCTCATGGGGGTCCATGCCGGCATTGTGGATGACGAGGTCAACTCCCTCGAGATGAGCCAACGCTTCCTCAACGGCTTCGAGGTACTCGTCGGCACTGTCGACTGTGACCCGGTGATGCCGGTCGGCAGTCGGTGACCACCGGTCGTACGAGTTCACCGACACATCAGCGAATCGAACCTGCGGGTTCGACCCGAGAATGGAGAACGTGCCCCCACCGTTATGCGCATCAACGTCGAGAATGCCGACCGTTGCCGCTCCGGCGTCGATGGCGGCGAGTGCTCCCAGGGCCAGACCGTTGAACGTGCAGTACCCGGCACCGAGCTCGGCCCGCGCATGGTGCAGACCGGCTGACAACGCGCCCGCGGCTCCGTGGGCAAGGGCGTGCGATACGGCGTCGCGCACTGCGCCGGTGGAGGCGAACACCGAAGTGGCATACGACGGTGACCACGAGAACACCTCGTTGGCGATGTCGCTGGGTTCGCCGGTGGCGATGGCATCGACCCATTCGGCCTCGTGGATGCGCAACAGTTCGTCGCGGGTGGCCGGAGTGGGGGCCACCAGCAGCACGGTGCCGGCGCGATCGGAAAGGATGCGGTCGGCCACCAGTCGGGGCTTCTCGAGGGTTTCCAGAGGAGGGTTCTCGACGATGAAATCGTCGGAGTAGAAGACAGTGAGGGGAGTGGTCATGGGTGGTTCCTTCTCTTGTTGATCGCCTGATGAACGCATGGTGCGGTTCTGAACTGGGGATTCACCGACGGTCACCGTTGGGGTCGGGGTCGGGGCAACGACCATCCGACCGGCACGTCGGTGCGGTCGAACAATTCGTCTGTGGGCTCGCTCATCCAGAGAGACTCCCCACCCTCCTGGATGCCGAGAACCTCGCTTGTGGACCCGAACATCAGGTTGGCGAGGTCGATCGCCATCTGCCATGTGAGAGCACCGATCGTCTCCTCGATCAGGCCGCTGTCGGTGTCGATGAGCACCCGGACCGCTCGCACCTGGTGGCCACCGCTCAGGTTGGTCGCCTGACCGTCGGGTCCGTCGAGTGAGTCGATGGGCAGTCCGTCGGCATCGCCCGCAAGGCCACGTTCGATCGCCTCGTCGATATCCGCTGCGAACACCATGCCGTCGATTCGATGGTTCCAGAAGTGGTCGATCCAGACCGCGTCGTACCCGTTGCGCGCCTCGCCATCGCGGCCGAAGCACATCTCCTCGAGCTCCTCGAGGGTCTCCGGAGCAAAGTCATCATCCATGTCGCCGTCCTTCCGCCGATGGCCCATCCGCAGGGCCTTGACAGATGAACGCACGAAGTGCCCTGAGATGTGCGGCCGGTTCTGATCAGGCGTCATGGTTGGAGCGGTTGGAGTGGCCGGAGTGGTTGGATCAGCGCGGTAGGGGCGAACTGGTGGGCCGTCGCACTACCGTCGGGCCATGCGTGATCGGCGGAGCATCAAGGCGGGCATTGTTCTTGCCCTGTTCGCTGCGTTGACGCTGCTGCCGGCTTGCGGTTCCTCGTCGAACACTGATGGAGCCGCCTCGGACGATTCGGTGAACACGACCGCGCTCGATGACAACGCGCGGCAACCTTCGGGTGCTGGGACCGATCAGACGGGCACGTCCGCTGACGGCGACACCAGCAGCAGCACGATCAGCAGCTCCACCATCAGCACCGACCCGACCGCGAACCCGGGCTCGAATCAGAACCAGAGCCCGCCGCCCACCGCTGCCCCCTATGTGCCCCGACCGCTCACGCCGGGCCTTGCCGGCAAGGTCATCGTGATCGACGCCGGCCATAACGGCGGCAACTACTCGCATATCAATGACATCAACCAACTCGTCGATGCCGGCAATGGTGTGACCAAGCAGTGTGATACCACTGGCACTGGTTCGTTTGATGGCTATCCCGAATACGCCTTCACATTGTCGGTCGCGCTTGAGCTTCAGTCCACACTCCAGGCTGCCGGCGCGCAGGTGGTGATGGTGCGTAGTGATTCGAGCGGTTGGGGTCCGTGCATCACCGAACGAGCCCGCATCGGCAACGACGCGCATGCCGATCTCGCCATCTCGATCCACGGTGATGGCAACGATGCTCCCGGCGCGCGCGGGTTCCATGTCCTCGTGCCGGTGACCACGGCCCAGAACGCGGCAATGGTTCCCACCGCGCAACGCTTCGGTTCGCTGCTGCGCGACGCGTTCGGCGCAACGGGAATGCCCCTGTCCAACTATCTCGGCTCCAACGGGATCATGTATCGGGGAGATCTCGGTGGACTCAATCTCTCCGTCGTGCCGAAGGTCTTCATCGAATGCGGGAACATGCATAACGCCGAAGATCTCGCGCTCATGCGCACCGGTGAGTTCCAGCGCAATGCCGCCAACTCCATCGCCACCGCCATGGCGAACCTCTTCGGCTGAGCCCCAAGCGGCTGCGGCTGTCACGAGCATTGCGCAATCGACTGAGGGGCTATTCGGGAGCGCAGGGTGACCGTGGAATACTCAGAATATGGAGAACCTCCCACCTCTCTATTCAATTCGTGCTTGGACCGCGGATGGATATCCGGCTCAGATCGCATTCAACGAGGAGATGCGAGCCACGGGGGTAGAGGTCGTCGACATCTTCGCCCCGATCCGAGGCTGCACAACGTTCGGTGAGTGGGCCGAGCGTGTGGTGGCAGACATCCTCAATCAGCATCCCGAAGACAGCCCACTGCACCTCGTGGGTTACTGCTTCGGAGGTTCACTGCTCCATGTCGCCTTGTGTGAACTCGAACGAGGCGGCGTCAGCTCGGAGTACGTGGGCATGATTAGCGTCAGAGAACTGATGCCGGCCGTTCGCTTGGATCGCGGGTACGACTCGGTCTTCGGAGTTCCCTGGGCCAAGAGGTTGCGGTTCCAACTCATCCGCTTCACCCCACCGGACAGGGAGTCGATCAGCGCAGTCTTCGGATCGGTCGCCCGACGCATGGCGAGGAGTTGTCGCGAGTTCGCAGCTGGTGGTTGGATGCCGGCAACGCGACGCAATCGGGAGTTGGGTGGGTCGAGGTGGCTCTGGGCGAATTGGGAAAACGACAGCATTGTCACTCCAGTTCATTCGTACGTCAGCCCGAACGCGATTGCCGCGTATTGGCCCGGAAATCCGTCGATCGGGCGCTCGGGGCTGATGAAGGGTGGGTTCGTGATCCGTTGGATCGAAGGAACCCATGAGACCTGCATCGAGCCGCCGTACTCAACTGATCTGATTGCTCGAATCAACGCTGATCGGCGTGCCGTTGTCGCTGGCGTGGGAGCGTTCCAGTGACGATGCCCATGAATCTGCCGACTCTCTATTCGATCCGGATGTGGACCGAGGACGTCAACCCGTCCTACATCACGTTCATCGACGAGATGCGTGCCACCGGTCAAGACGTGGTCGACATCTTCGTGACCCACGATGGCTACAACACACTTGATGAATGGGCGGGGGGTGTTGTCGAGCGTCTGCTCGAACTCTGGACCGAGGGAACCGAACTGCATCTCACCGGATACTGCGGCGGAGGAGACCTCCTGATCACGGCTCTTCCGATTCTCGAGCGCAGTGGAATCCACGCTGACTACGTCGGTTTCGTCGATATCCGGGCAGTGCGTCAGGGAGATCCACTGCAAAAGGGTCTCTTTTCTCTCTACGAAGTTCCGTGGAGCGGACGGATCTGGCGCCAGCTGATGCGACTCACTCCGCCTGATCGGGAAACGCTCGGAGTGGTCATCGGGTCAATCCTGCGTCGATCGGTTCGCAGCGTGATCGAACTCCCGAAGAGGGGATGGCGATCGAAGAAGCGTCGGAATCCTGCGATCTATCGCCAGCTATGGCTCGAGTATCGCTGTGCCTGGCCCAGTGTGAAGACGCCGGCATACCTCTATGTGTGTGCGAACTCTGTGGAGCGCTACACCCCAGGCGACCCTTCAGCCGGTTCGGCGCTCACCTTGCAGGGCGGGTTCGTGATCCGGTCCATCGACGGAAACCATGAGACGTGCATCGCACCGCCGTACTCGACCGATCTGATTGCTCGAATCAACGCTGATCGGCGTGCCGTTGTCGCCGGCGTGGGAGCGTTCCAGTGACCGATCCGGCGATTGTCGCAACGCGACCGGCGCTTCCTGCCCTGTACTCCGTTCGGGGTTGGCCGGCCGAAGTGAATCCGGCGTACATCACCTTCGTCGACGAGATGCGGTCCACGGGCGTGGAGGTCGTCGACGTGTACGTCGGACCGACAGGATTCAGCACCCTCGGGGAATGGGCGGGGGCGGTCGCCGACGAGATCCAGACTCGTCACCAAACATCTGAACCGCTGCATCTCATGTCCTATTGCCTTGGCGGAGTCGTCGCGCAAGTTGCACTCGGAACACTGACTGACCGAGGCATCGAGGCCGATTTCGTCGCTCTCATCGACCCTCGTCATGAGCCGCCTCAGTACCGGCTCGAACGAGGACTCGATTCGCTCTATCGGGTGCCCTGGGGATTCCGGATACGCCATCACCTGCTTCTGTTGACGCCCCCGGACTCCCAGGCGGTGAGAGCGGTGCTTCTGACTGTTCTCAGACGGGCGGCTCGAAGCCTCCTCGAACTGCCGAAGCGGGGATGGAGAAGTCGTCGGAGGGCCAACCCGATGATCTTCACCGAGATGTACCTCGCGCATCACTGGGAGTTCAGTGCGCTGCTGACCCCGGTGTACCTGTACAACGTCGAATCCTCTATCCAGAACTACGGCGACGGCGATCCAAGCGTGCACATGGGCCGGTACCTCAGCGGAGGCTTCACCGTTCGCGTGGTCGAGGGAGACCACGAGAACTGCATCGAGCCTCCCTATTCGACTGGTCTGATCAAGCGCATCAATGCTGATCGGCGTGCTGTGGTCGCCGGCGCAGGCGCGTTCCAGTGAGTGATCCGACGGTTGCCACAACGCGACCGGCGCTTCCGGTTCTGTACTCCGTGCGAGGTTGGACCGAGGAGCTGAACCCGGCGTACATCACGTTCGTTGATGAGATGCGGGCGACGGGTGTGGAGGTCGTCGACGTGTATATCCCTCCTGCGCGTTTCCGTGATCTCGGCGAATGGGCGGGAGCGGTGATCGAAGTGATCGAGGGCTGGCGTGACCGCTCGGGTCCTCTGCATCTCATGGGCTACTGCGCTGGCGGCGACCTAGCGCTCGCTGCTCTCCATCAGCTCGAAGCGGCTGGGATCGTTCCGGAATTCACGGCGTTCATCGATGTTCGTCAGGATCTCGAGGAGTACTGCCTCAATCGAGGAATCAACTCCCTCTATCTGGTTCCGTGGCGGGTTCGGTTCCGTCGGGAACTGATTCGACTGACCCCGCCGGATCGTGAATCGTTGGGCCAGGTACTGCGTTCAGTGGTTCGGCGCTCTTTCCGCAGCGTTCGAGAACTACCGAAACGTGGATGGCGGAGTCGGAAACGACGAAAGCCTGGGCTCTTCGAAGTGATGCGCTTGACGTACCCGTGGGAGTTCGACGGAGTCGTCACTCCAGTTCATACGTACAACACCTTGGACTCGATCCAGCGATACGGGGCAGGTGATCCGTCGTTGCACATCGGGCGGGACCTCTTTGGAGGTTTCGTGGTTCGAATCATCGAGGGCGGCCACGAGAACTGCATCGAGCCTCCCTACTCGACCGATCTGATTTCCCGCATCAATGCTGATCGGCGTTCCGTTGTCGCTGGCGTCGGAGCGTTCCAGTGACCGATCCGTCGATTGTCGCCACGCGACCGGTGCTTCCAGTCCTGTTCTCCGTGCGGGGTTGGAGCGAGGAGGTCAACCCGGCCTACATCACGTTCGTCGACGAGATACGCGATCGGGGCTACGAGGTCGTCGACATTCACATCGGGCCGAGGGGCTTCGAGGATCTCGGGCAATGGAGCGCGGCAGTTGCTGATGCGGTGATGGCGCAGGCCCGACCCGATGAACCGCTTCACATCATGGGGTACTGCCTCGGCGGCAACCTTCTGATGAACGCGTTGGTGCGCTTCGAAGCCCGTGGTGTGCGACCCGAGTATGTGGGACTCATCGATGTCCGAAGTAACGCCCCTGTCGACCTTTTGCGAAAAGGGCTCTACTCGCTGCTCCAAGTGCCATGGTCGAAGCGGGTCACCTCGCAGCTCGCCCGACTTGCCCCACCAGTCAACGAACCGTTCGGGGCAGTTCTCTCTTCGGTGCTGCGGCGTTCGGTTCGAAGCGTGATCGAACTGCCAAAGCGCGGATGGCGCAGCAAGAAGCGCCGCAACCCCGCCACCTATGACGAACTGGCGATCGCTGCTCGCTGGAATTTCTCGAGTGTCACGACGCCGGTGAACCTCTATGTGTGCGACACATCACTCGACCGTTTCGCGCCGGGAGATCCGTCGCTGAGAACGGCCCCTCGATTCAGGGGCGGATTCGTCGTTCGTCGGGTGGCCGGGAATCATGAGAACTGCATCGAAGCGCCGAACTCCGCTGGATTGATCAATGCGATCATCGCCGACAGGTCGGTCGCTAGGACCGGACCAGTGAGAATCCCTGAAACGAACCCAGCCGCGCTTCCGACGCTGTTCTCGGTGCGGGGTTGGACCGAGGAGGTGAACCCGGCGTACGTCACGTTCATCGACGAGATGCGCACTGCCGGCAACCACGTGATCGACATCTTTCCTTCGCACACGGGTTGTGCAA
>WLCQ01000111.1 GCA_009705225.1 Actinomycetota bacterium
CGGGACGGATGAGCGCAACGATTCCTTCGATCTGCTGGGCGGTGAGCGCTCGGTTCCACACAGTGCGCGAATGAGCCATGCGTTCAATGGGATCGTCGGGTTCGAGCAGGTCGCTCGCCACAAGCACCTGGGCTGAGTTGATGTCGGTGGTGAGATCGCCTTTGATCTCGCGGGTGTTGGGGAAGGCGAGACCGAACACAACCTCGAGCCGCTCGAGTCCTTCCACGTTCTTGCGGATCAGTCGTTCGAGAGTCTTGGCGTTATCGAGAGCTTGTTTGATGGGCTGCGGGTTGAGCGGGGTGCCTTCTTGGCCGTGCCAGATGCCCTCACGAATGCTGACCCGATGGCCTTTGACTTCGACGAGCACCACGCCCATATCGGGGTGGATGAGCACGATGTCGGTTTCGTGCTGGCCTTCGCTGTCGCGCATGCCGAGGTTCGGAATGATCAGCCAGTTGCTGTAAAGGCCGGTGATGAAGGAGCTGACGACGGTTCGCTCGGCGTTGTTCGCCAGTTGTTCCATCGGAAAATCTGCGGGAATGATCCGTCCCATATCCGCCTCGTGAGGTTCGCCGCGATCGCCGCCGGGGGTGTCGGTGATTCGCCGCAGTGAGATTGCCACACCGATGTTGGCGACGGCGCCGATTTCCCCGTGCAGACACGCAGGCCGGGCCGGAAGCCTCTGGTGCATCGCCGAGGCGACGACCACTGTCGTTCCTGGCGACTACTTCGATTCGTTGCTCGCTGCTCTCAATCGTGCGAACGACGATCTCAGCAATGTGCCTACATACTATGTGGCCAAATAGTATTCAGCCACATAGTATCCATGCATAGGAATCGAGCCGACCCGATCTGAGACTGAAGGAGGCCACACCAGATGCGTGAGCGCGACCAAGCAGCCCTGAACGCTTTTCTCGACAGCCCGGTAGATCGCCCCACCCTCGGCATCGTCTACGGCCGCCGACGGATCGGGAAGTCGACCATGCTCGTCAAGCAGGTCGAGGACCGCGGTGGCTTCTACTTCGAGGCAATCCGGGTGGAGACACCAGTTCAGCTCGAACGGCTGGGTACCGCCATTGGCGAGCACCTCGGTGTGGGAAGACTGGCCCTGGGAAGTTGGGAAGAGGCCTTCGCCGCCCTTCTTCAGCTTGGTGACAATGGCCCGATCCCGGTTGTTCTCGATGAGTTCGGCCACCTGATTGAGGCGGACTCCTCAGTCGAGTCGGCGCTCACGACCGCTCTCGGTCCGGCAGCCCTTCGCAGGTCGAACAGCAAGGCTCGATTGGTGCTGTGCGGATCGGCAATTGCGTTGATGCGCGCTCTTACTGAAGGGGAAGCCCCGTTGCGCGGCCGTGCGGGTCTCGAGCTGGTCATGCAGCCCGATGACTTCCGCGTCGCGGCGACACGACTTCGGGTAGACGCCGGTCTTGATACCGCCGCTCGGGTGTACTCGGTCATCGGGGGCGTGGTCGGCTACGCCACCGACATGGTGAACTTCGACCTTCCGGCCGGAAGATCAGATTTTGATCGATGGGTCACCGAGCGGGTGTTGAGCCCCGCGGCCACGCTCCGCCGCGAAGCCACCACGCTTCTTGCCGAGGATCCCTTGTTGGGAGGCAAGAACGCTCTGTTACATCACAGCATTCTCGGTGCGATCGCCAACGGCTCGGTCACGGCGAGCGGTATCTCGAGCAAAGTCCGGCGACCCATCTCGAATGTTGATCCGGTCCTCCGCCGTCTCATTGACTCTGGATTCATTGTTCGCCACGACGACCCGATCCGAACGAGACGGCCTCTCTACGCCTTGGCGGACCCATTCCTTCAGTTCCACTACGCAGTGCTCGAACCAAACGGCTCCGCATTCCGCGGGCGGGAACTTTCGTCGATGTGGTCCGATCATCTTGCCTCCGTGTACGGATCGCTTGTTCGTGGTCCGGTCTTCGAGGAGATGACGAGATCATGGTCGACACAGTTCGCAAGCCGATCAACGCTGCCAATTCGGGATCATGTTGGGCCATCGCTGGCCCGCGTGGACGGAAAAGACCGGCAGATTGACGTCTTGGTGGCCGGCCCCGGCGAGACCCCGTCTGCCCGAATGATTTCAGCCATCGGCGAGGCGAAGGCGGGGGAGGAACTCACCGAGCGCCACCTGCGCTCCCTCGAGCAGATACGGACAGCCCTTGGTGAGAATGCCGCTCAGGCGAAGTTGCTCCTGTTTGGCGAAAGAGTCCAGAAGAAACTCATCGAAGTTGCCGCGGGCCGAGCTGATGTCGAGATCATCGACCTCGAGCGTCTCTACACCGGAGAGTGACGGTGACAATCAGCTGCTCAGGCCGGTTGTGAAGCCCTGAATTCAGGGGCGTTGGTGGATGACGATGGGCAGCACGTCGGTGCAGCCGGCCTCGCGAAGCAGGGCGCCGGCCACGGTGATGTTCCAACGGGAGCGAACCGTGACCGAGGCCAACAGCACCGGCCCACGCGGTAGTTGGGCGTCGCCCCGAAGACTGATGGCTCCGACCAACTGGTCAACCATTGGTGCCGAGGAGAGATCGCCGGAGGGCGCCGGGCCGTTGAACGTGAACACATCGAGCAACGGCAGCTTGCCGACTCCGGCGAGGTGCTCAGCGAACTCCTGATTGGCCCGGACCAGAGCTTCGGGGCCGGGTGCGGGCACCACGGCAACGGGTCGTTCGCGCCATTGCGTGCGCCAGCGAGCCAGCACCGCCACTGAACCTTCGAGCAGCCCGGGCGCGATGCGGGTGCCGCCAGAACGCGTGAGTTCGCGCAGTTCTTCGAGCCAACCGGGATCGTCGGCGAAGGCCACGGCCCGACCTTCGCTGGCGCTCACGATGGTGCCCTTGCGCACCGAACCATTGGGCCACCGCTTGCGCGGTTCGATGAGCACATCGATGCCGCGCACGAAGTTGCGGGCCGCGAGCACATTTTCCTTCTCGGGTGCCGCCAGCCCGGTGGGCACCGAACCCGTGCACACCGAACATCGACCACACGCTGATGGCGCGGGGTCGTCAAGGGCGAGCTGCAGGAACTCCATGAGACAACCCGCACCGGCTGCGTAGTTGCGCATGAGGTCAGCCTCGGCGGCCCGAACCTCACGCAGTGCATCCCATTTGGCTTGGTCGTGCACATAGGGCGTGCCGGTGAGTTTCCAGGCCGAACCGCTCTTGGCCACTACGTCTTCAACCGCGAGATGTTTGAGCAACGCGTCGAGCCGGCCTCGCCGTAACCCGGTGCTGGCCTCGAGTTCGGGCACCGACTGCGAGGCGCCATCGAGCGAACCCAACAACAACTCGATGTCTTCGAGTTTCGGAATCGACGCGGTGGCGAAGAACTCCCAGATGGGTTCATCGGCTTCGGAGGGCAGCAGCACCGCCTCGGCATGCGCCAGATTGCGACCGGCACGACCGACCTGTTGGTAGTACGCCACCGGCGAAGCGGGCGAGCCCACATGGATGCAGAAGGCGAGATCGGGTTTGTCGTACCCCATGCCGAGAGCGGAGGTGGCCACCACGGCCTTGATGCGGTTCTCGAGCAGTTGGGTCTGCACGAACAACCGATCGGACCAGTCCATGGCGCCGGTGTATTCGGCGACATCGTGACCGGCGCTGCGCAGGAACCCGGTGAGTCGACCGGCTTCGGCAACGGTGAGCACGTAGATGATGCCGGAGCCGTGCAACGTGTTGAGGGCTTGGTCGACCCAGGCGAAGCGTTCGACCGGCGTGAGGTTGCCCACGACTGACAGCTGCAATGAGGTGCGGGCCAGGGTGCCGCGGAAAGTGACGGTGTCGGTGCCGAGCTGGGCGGCGACATCGTCGGTGACGCGCTGGTTGGCGGTTGCGGTGGTGGCCAACACCGAAGCATTGGGCGCCGCAAGGATGGCTTTGGACAGGCGGCGGTAGTCGGGACGGAAGTCAAAGCCCCAGTCGCTGATGCAGTGGGCTTCGTCGATCACGACAAGCCCGACCCGGGCCATGAGCTCGCCGAGCTGCCCGGCGAAACCCGGATTGGCGAGACGTTCGGGTGACACCAGCAGCACATCGAGCGAGTTGCGGTCGATGGCGTTGAAGACGGTGTTCCAATCGTCGGAGTTGGTGGAGTTGATGGTGGCGGCCTTCAGCCCGGCGCGAGTGGCGGCCTCGACCTGGTTGTCCATGAGCGCGAGCAGCGGGGAGATGACGAGCGTGGGCCCGTGCCCGGCGGCCCGCAGCGCCGAGGTAGCCGACCAGTACACGGCGGATTTTCCCCAACCGGTGGCCTGCACGACGAGTACCCGGGCCCTCGGGGCGATGACCGCGGCAACGGCTTCGAGTTGGTCGGCACGCGGCATCGCGCCCTCGCCGGCGAGCCGGTGCAGCACGGTCTGCAGATGGAGTTGTGCGTCGGCTGTGGTGGTGTTCGCCATATGTGAAGGTCTAGCCGAGCCCCTGTGACAGGCGATCAGGGGCCGAGTAGTGCGAGCGGAACCACGGCGATGCCATCCGGGCGGCGGTACGCGTGCTGGCCGGTGGTGATCACGACGGCGTCGAGCAGTTGGGCACCGAGCGTCCGACGCAGCCACAGCAGTTGGGCGACATCGCGATCTGAAACGGTCTCCGAGAGCTTCACCTCAATGGCCACACAACGCTTGTCGTCGCGCTCGACGATGAGGTCAACCTCGTGCTCACCACCCATCGTGCGGAAATGGAACACCCGGGAATCGGCGGCTTGCGCGAAGACTCGCACGCTCAAGGTGGCCAGCGATTCGAAGAGCGCGCCGAGAAACGTGCCATCGCGCGGCACGGCGGTGGGACCGTCACCGGCGAGCAGTGCCCGAGCGTCGAGCCCGATGAGCCGCGGCGCCAGCGCGGGATCGGCCAGGTGGTGCTTGGGAGCGGCTGCCAAACGATTGAGGTGGTTGTTGGTCGGGATCCAGGCCTCGAGCGGATCAAGGATCCAGAGGCGTTCGAGGGCGTCGCGGTACGGGATGGTGGTGGACTTCGCGGGCTTGGCGTCGATCCCGGCAGTGGCCGCATCGCGGATCTTTTCGTAGGACGCGGTGGTCGCAGTCGCTGCTGCATAGGCCGTCATCCAGCGGCGCAATGTGGCCGGACGGCGGATCTCGATGCCGAGCTCAGGCAGGTCGGTGTCGACGATGCGGTCAAGGTAGCCATCAAGCGCTCGGCGCCGCAGACGCTCGGAGGCGACACGCATGGCCGGGAATCCACCGGCGAGGATCTCGGTGACGTACTCATTGAGTCGCATCGACGACGTACCACCGATCTCGGGTTGGTCGCCGGTCACGAGTTCGGCGAGCGACACGCTTGGGGTGGTGACTCCACGCTCGGCCAGCGTGAGCGGGCGGACCCGCAACCGAACAATTCGCCCGGCCCCTGAGTGGGTGGCGATGCGTGACGGTGTTGCCGAGCCGGTGAGCAGGAACCGACCGGAACGGTGGTCTTCGTCGACCGATCGGCGCACGACATCCCAGGAGGGCTCGTGGCGCTGCCACTCATCAATGAGGATCGGCTCGGAGCCGGTGGTCAACTGGCGGATGTCGGCCTGCACCACCTCGAGGGTGCCCGGGTCGTCGAGGCGGAAGATCGTGTTGGCCCGGCGCTCGGCCGTAGCGGTCTTGCCGACTCCTTTGGGGCCTTCGAGGCTGATGGCGGGCAGTCCGGCCAGCAGTTCGTCGAGTTCGGCATCGACGACACGGGATTCGTAGTGATCCATTGGTGGAATGACCCTTTCCATGGCCTCTACACTACCGTTCATCGGGTTACTACGCTACCAATTATCGGATTCCTACGCTACCGTTCCGCGGAAATCTGGCACGAGTCTCTGCGTCAGAGCGCGGACACGCGTGGTTCGGATCTGTCGTGCCTGCTCCCCGAGTCCCGGGCAGAGCAGTTCGACGATGACGGTGTTGGGGTCGAGCAGATGTCGGTTGAGAATGGCTGCTGCATCGATCGCCTCAGGGTGTTCCCACTCAACTGCCTCTGCGGTGAAGCCCACGGAATTGGCAACCTCAAGAGCTCTCCACATATCTGTCCAGTCGGTGTCCTTCGAACGTCCGTCACACGCGAATGCTTTCGACACGACCAAGCCCAACGGTGAGCTCACCTTCACGGGGACATCGAACTCAACGCCGGAGCGGAGTGTGACGCAGACCTCGAGGGGAACTGGCGAGTTGTGTAGAACGCAGAGCACGCCGGGAAGTGCGTCGACGACGAGATTCCCGACGTTGCGACTGAGCAACCGTCTCCCTTTAAGCGAGGGAACAACGATGTCGATCGCCGAAACCTCGCCACTCGATCGTCTGCGTTCCCAACGATTTCCTGCGGTTCGCGTGTATGCGAGTGTTCGCAGCGAGTTGTCGATTCCGCTGGCCGCGAGCACTGCCTCCGTGAGCGCAGCATCGTTGTCGGCGGTCGAACGTCGAGTCACCTCCGCAGGTAGGAGGTCGGAAGCGGCTTGGATCAATAGAGACAATGCGAGACCACCGATGAGGCGGTAGTCATTCGAGCCGAGCGCCGACACGAAGTCGCGAAGCCCTTCGAGCGCGGCGTCGTCAGCTGCACTCGTCGAGGTCCATGCGATCCTCGACTTCATTGCTGCAGAGCGAACTTGATGACGCGGTCGGCGGCTTCGGCTCGGTCTGCACCTCCGAGGCGATGAAGGTCGTACGCGATCTGCAGGGGGTCGGCCACGCGCTTCGCGCGAAGAACGCTGGTGTCGGAGGGCGCGGCGACGACAAGGAGCGATCCGTCGGCAACTCCATCCGCAGGAACGAAACCCAGGCTCCTCAGGTCGAGCAGCGCCGGGGAATACACAACAGCGTGGGTGGGTGAGCGCCAGGGTGCGATTGTGTCGGCTGCGGCATCGCCACTGAGCACGCTGCTGCGATATGTGTCGACCACGAGGCTCGTCTGTGTCATGAGCGGGTCGAGATGGAACCACCAGGACTCGATCCCGCCGGGCCCGGGATAGGAGTCGATGAACCACGCCGCCAGCTGGGCGCGGTCGTCGCTCACCCAACCGCTCGTATCGCGTCGTACCAAGCCACGATCGACGAGCGTGGAGAGCACCTGACTCACCCGGCCCTGCGTGGCGTCCGCTCTGGCGGCCAGTTCAACCTGGCGAACTGGTTGCGAGGACATGACGAGCGAACGGACAACCGACCACGTGACCGTTGCCGGCCGACCCCGCCGAACCGGGCGAGTCGTCGAGGCACTGGACACAGGAGGAGCATCGGGCGAATGGTGACGCCAGTGCCTCGCGCGCAGGTCGCAGCCCTGTTCCGAAAGCCAGGACCAACCGGCTTCGGTGAGCGCCACACCCGTAGCCGCCGAGATCTCGGGCGCGTAGAACAACCAGTACCCGCTCGATGGGCTGGTCACCTTGGCGGGTCTGGGTGGCTGTTTGCGTACAACAAGGTTGAACGCTTGCGAGGACTTGCCCGCGGGAGTGAGCACGACGTGGTCGTCGCCATCGGTTGCGATCGTGAAACCAGCACGCACGAGGATGTCCATGGAGCCCATTGTCCAGATATTAGTAACTACTGCAATAGGCCGTTATTCCTAATATTCACACGGTGGGCTCGAATCGGGCATGGCTTCGTGCGTTCATCTCACTGCACCTGTTCGCACAACCTCGAGGAGATCCTCCATGGCCGTTTCCGCCAGACCCATCACCCCCGCACCCAACGAGGTCAAACTCGTCGACGACTCCATCGTGTTCGGAGATGGCCTCGCCTCGGTCTCGCTGCAGCGCACCCTTCGTGTTCCCGAGACCGGCTCCCATGCACTGCCGCCGGGCCTTGGTGACTTTCCCATCCGTGCACTCGACACCACCGCTGCGCCGGCCTCGATGACAGCTCGCGGCGGGGCGATGGTGCCGATCTACCAGCGTGAGGCCATGTGGATCAGCCTTGGCAGCTCCGAGCCGATTGCCATGCAGATCGCCACGGGTCTGGTGTGTGCTGTCACCGGCCAGCCGCTCACCGACAAGCTCAGCCGGAATCCGCAGAACTATGTGTGTCTGCCCGATCAGCCCTGGCTCGATGGTTTCAAGAGCGGCGATGGTCGCATCCGTCAGTTCGTGGCGGCCCGGCTCGGCGACGGCGCCACGGTCGAGGAGCAG
>WLCQ01000112.1 GCA_009705225.1 Actinomycetota bacterium
GCGATGACCCACTCAGGAATGTTCGGCGCCCAGATCGCCACACGATCCCCCGGCGCGATGCCAGCGGCGATATGGGCCCGGGCGGCGTCGACGACAGCATCACGCAGCTGCGGAAAGGTCAACCGCAGGTCACCATCGACCAGGGCCTCAACCTCCGGAAATCGTTCGGCCGATGCCAGAACAAGTCGCCCGATCGTGCCCCACTGTTCATCTGCGCGCATTCCGGTGACACTAGTTCGGCTCCCCCATTGACTTCTGATGAACCGTCAGGTTCAGAGACGTTCGCACAGGCCCCCTTTGGTAGGTTGCGGCCATGACCACCTTCGAGACCCTCCTGTTCGATGTCACCGACGGCGTCGGCGTCATCACGCTCAATCGGCCCGAGAAGTACAACTCCGCCGACGAGACCCTCGTGACCGAACTCGAGAACCTTTACATGGAACTGCGTTATGACGATTCGGTGAAGGTCGTGGTGCTCACCGGGGCCGGCGACAAGGCGTTCTGTACCGGCATCGACCGTGACTTCGCTATGAACAACCGGCAGCCCGACTCGCCGTTCATGATGGACGACCCCATGCTCAAGCTCGGCCCCAAGCAGGCCGATCTCTGGAAGCCCGTCATCGCCGCAGTCAACGGCATGGCCGGTGGCGGTGCGTTCTATGCGTTGGGCGAAGCAGAGTTCATCATCG
The DNA here is from genome assembly GCA_009705225.1 of Actinomycetota bacterium. Classification (GTDB taxonomy): domain Bacteria; phylum Actinomycetota; class Acidimicrobiia; order Acidimicrobiales; family Acidimicrobilacustridaceae; genus Acidimicrobilacustris. The sequence goes on from WLCQ01000112.1 coordinate 690, forward strand.
CCGCTGAGCACGCCACCTTCTTCGATCCGCATACGACCTACGGCATGGCTGCATGTTTCGAGCCGATGTTCATGTTCGGCCAGATGCCATGGGGCGAACTCGTGCGCATGAGTTTGATGGGCAACTTCGAGCGCATTTCGGCGCAGACCGCACTGGGCTGGGGCATGGTGAGCGAGGTCGTTCCGGGCGAGAAGCTTCTCGATCACACACTCGAGATCGCATCGAAGCTGGCATCACTTCCGCAGATCGCGGTGCAGGGCACCTTGCGTTCGCTGTGGGCCCGTCGCAACATGACACGCGAACAGGCCATCGGCATGGCCAACCATCTCGTCGAGATCGGCAACCGTCCCGAGGCACTCGCCGAAGGTCAGGCGTTCTTCGCCAGCGGCGTGCGGGTCACTCCCACGATCCGCTGAGCGCGGATCAGGAGATCGCGAGGAACGGATCCTCGCTCACGCGACTCTCAACTCCGGTTGGTCCGACCGGAACGCTGCCACGGAGCGTGACCCTTCGCATGCGACGGGCGGAATCGCCGTAGTCATCAGTTGCATAGTGCATCGTGGCCCGATTGTCCCAGAGGACGACATCGTCCTCTTCCCAACGATGTCTGAGCACGAACTCGGGTTGGGTCATATGTGCGAAGAGCATCCGCAGCAGGCCGTCACTTTCGATCTCGGACAGACCCACAATGCGCGTGGTGAAACCGGGATTCACGAACAATGCTGGTTGTCCGGTGAGGGGGTGTACCCGCACGACCGGGTGGATCACCGGCGGAACCTCGGCGGCAGCGTCAAGGAGTGCCCGTGCGTCGTCACGCGACATCGCACTGTCATGCGGGAAACCCCAGTACGCCAGTGGCGAGATCCGATGAACCGCTTCGAGTCCGTCCACGAGTTCGCGCAATGAGGGAGAGAGCGCCGCGTAGGAACCCCGCAGATCAGCCCAGAGCGTGTCGCCTCCGGCTGCGGGAATCTCGTCGGCAACAAGCACTGAAGCCGCCGGCGGTGTCGGACTGAAGGTGACGTCGGTATGCCACTTTGCGTTTTTGCCACCGCGACCGGCGTCGAGTTCGAGAATCTCGGGATGATCAGGGTGTCCGGGCACCACGGGATGAGCCGGAGTTGGTTCGCCGAGTGACCGAGCCAAGGCAACCTGGTCGGCATGGTTGAGGTGATGGCCGCGGATGACGACGACGAGTCGATCGAGGAGTAGATCGTTGAGCGCTGAAGCATTGGGGAATTCGTGAACGACGGCGCCGAACTCTTTCGTGATGGGTGTGAACGTTGTTTCCACGATCGGCCTCCAGCAGCCTCACTTCGCCAACCCCGAGGCGGGTGAACGCCCCGACGCTATTCCAACAATGCTGATGGAAGAAGTCCACAATTCCATCCCCCTCGGGACCCGTCAACCTCATCATCGGCTACGAGTCGACGAGCACCACTGCTTTCCCGACGATCTCGCCCCGCTCGATCTCCGCAAGAACCTCAGGGAGTGCGGTGAATGGGGCCGCATGGACGAATGAGGGGAACTGACCGGACGAATGGAGGTTCAGAAGCGCCTCATGATCCTGTTCGTTCTCCTGGCGGGAGGTTGCTCCTGCGTAGACGCCGACCAGCGAGTAGCTGCGTCGAACCGCGTGATGGGTCTCGACCTGCACCCATCGACCCGACGCGAAGCCTATGGCCAGCATCCGACCTCCGGGGGCAATCGTGTCGAGCACGGACTCGGCAAGTTCGCCACCAACGGGGTCGAACACGACATCGACACCGCGGTCGCCAGTCGCAGTGAGCACCTCGGCGGGCACGGCTCCACTTCGTCGATCGATCGCCACATCGGCACCGAGTGATGCACAGAACGCCAGTTTCTCGGATCCCGCGGCAACGGCGATGACCGTGGCGCCAAGCGCTTTGGCCAGCACGATTGCCGCGGCTCCCGAACCGCCGGCGGCGCCGAGCACGAGCACCGTCTCACCCGCCTGCAATGCGCCGCGCCGTACCAAGCCATTCCAGGCGGTGGAGTACCCGATACGAAACGCAGCGGCATCAACATCGCTCATGGCATCCGGAACCCGAAACACTGTGTCTGCGCGGGCAATCGCAAACTGCGCGAACCCACCGCGGCCGTCATAGAAGTTGGTCACCGCCATCACCCGAGTTCCGACGAGACCATCGACGGCCGAACCGAGCCCTGCGTCAACTCCCGACCCCACCATGTCGACGATTCCGCAGACCTCCTGTCCAGCGATGAACGGCAGCATCGGGGTGAACGGGTAACTCCCCCGCGTCATGAAGACATCGGGCAGACCGACTGCAGCACCCAGCACTCGAAGGCGGACCTCACCGGGACCCGGCGTCGGTTCTTCGGTGTCAACGAGTTCAATCGCAACGGTCGGATCACCGTGTCGGACGACCTGCCAGCAGCGCACGAACGGACCCTACTTGTCCTGTCCTCTCCGAGAGTCTGCGCTTTCGCTGGTTCGTCAAGCGCGACCTCGTTCAGGATTCTGCACGGATCAGCATCACCAGAGGGAAGGTTGCGTCCTCGCGGCCACATAGAGCGGATGACCGGGATGGCCGGCGCCGGTGACGCGCAAGGCGTGGAGGGCGATGCCATCGTTGCGCAGCACCTCGGCCACCTGCACACCCCGATCGAGGAATGCACCGTGAGTACCCCAAGCGGCAACCACCAGATCAGCTGGCCGTGCCGCGTCGAGGATGGCGGCGTCGTTGTGATCCCCGATGGGATCATCGACCGCGCGCAAGCCCTTCGGGTCAGTGGAACGCAGGGCGAAGATGTTCGTGGTCACGATTGCTCCAAACCCCCATGACTGAGCGAACCCAACACAGCGGCGATTGGTGGGATCAAGTACGAAGGCATCAGCAGTCGATGGATTGAGCATGAGGAAGTTGACGACCGGCCGATCGGGATCCCAGGTTCGGGTGAGGGTGTAGCGGAACACCCGATCCGCCGAGAATGTGGCTGATGCAGCTCCCCACTCCCCCGAAGCTGTCTCTGTGATCAATGCTGTTCGGCGGGACATGGTGGCGCAGCGTACGGGCGCAGCGGCCGCCTTCGCCCCGATCAGAGCCGCACCACTACATTGACGGGTGTGACTGCAACCGAACGTGTGCCCGCCATTGATGGCTGGTTCACCACCTCCGAGCCCTACACGCTGATCGGCGCCAAGTGCACCGACTGCGCGACCTACGTGTTCCCTCCTCGCAGCGGAGCCTGTCCGAATCCGGATTGTGATTCCATGGAACTCGAGCCTGCGCCGCTGAGCCGCCGCGGCACGGTGTGGTCCTACACCGAGAACCATTACGCACCTCCGGCGCCCTATGTGGCCGCCGAACCCTTCGAGCCCTATGCGCTTGCTGCTGTGCAGCTCGAAGCTGAAGGCATTGTCATTCTCGGTCAGGTAGCCAAAGGTGTGATGGCTGCTGATCTCAGTATCGGCATGGAGGTCGAGGTCGACCTGCAGGTGCTGTACCGCGACGCCGACGGTGTCGACCATTGGATCTGGACCTGGGCGCCCGCCGCGCCGGAAGCGAGCGCATGACATGGCAACCGAACGTGATCTCGTCGTCCTCGGTGTTGGTATGCACCCGTGGGGTAAGTGGGGCCGTAACTTCGTCGAATACGGACTCGTCGCGGCGAAGGCTGCATTGGCCGATGCCGGCATGGTCTGGCGCGATATTCAATTCGTCGCCGGAGCCGACACCATCCGCAACGGCTACCCCGGCTTTGTCGCCGGTTCCACGTTCTCGCAGGCCATGGGCTGGACGGGTGCGCAGATCTCCTCGTCCTATGCCGCATGCGCCTCTGGTGCGCAGGGCATGCAGTCGGCCCGGGCACAGATCCTCGCCGGATTCGCTGACGTCGCCATGGTCATCGGTGCTGACACCACACCCAAGGGTTTCTTCGCTCCCGTTGGTGGTGAGCGCAAGGAAGATCCGGACTGGCAACGATTCCATCTGCTCGGCGCCACCAACCCGGCGTTCTTCGCTCTCAATGCCCGTCGTCGCATCGACGTCTTCGGCGACACACCTGACGACTTCGCCATGGTGAAGGTGAAGAACTCCAAGGCTGGTGTGGCCAACCCGTATGCCCGATTCCGCAAGGAGTTCACGCTCGATGACTTTGCCGGTTCGCCCATCGTGAGCGATCCGCTTCGCCTGCTCGACATCTGCGCCACGTCCGACGGCGCGGCTGCCGTCATCATCTGCACGCCGGAGTACGCAAAGGCCAAACTCGGCACGCTCGAAGGCACCGTGCGAATCCGGGCCGTGGCCAACACCACCCCCACCTACCCGCAGGTTCGTCTCGAGCTGCCAGATATCGCCACCGACTCCAACGCCGTGGTTGCCGCTCCGGCGCTCGGGTTCAAGGACTCCGTCGCCCATAACGCCTACGAACAAGCCGGACTCGGCCCGGAGGATCTCAGCTGCGCTGAGGTCTACGACCTCTCCACTGCTCTCGAGCTCGACTGGTACGAGAATCTCGGCCTGTGCCCCGAAGGCGAAGGGGCATCACTCGTCCGCAGCGGCGCTACCGCTCTTGGCGGCCGGGTGCCGGTCAACGCTTCCGGTGGTCTGGCCAGTTTCGGTGAAGCCATCCCCGCCCAGGCCATCGCTCAGGTGTGCGAGCTCACCTGGCAGCTTCGTGGTCAGGCCGATGGCCATCAGGTCGAAGATGCCAAGGTCGGCCTTGCCATCAACCAGGGCCTGTTCGGCCACGGCAGTTGCACGATTCTCTCGAAGTGATCAGCAGTACTCCCGACACACCTACAACACAGGAGCCCACCAATGGCTGAGGCCTACATCATCGACACCGTCCGCACTCCAGTGGGTCGCCGCGGTGGCAGTCTCTCGCAGGTCCATCCCGCCGATCTCGGCGCGGCCAGCCTGAACGAACTCATGCGCCGCACGGGCATCGACCCCGGCGCCGTTGAGGATGTTGTGTTCGGCTGCCTCGACACCATCGGCCCGCAGGCCGGTGACATCGCCCGCACCTGCTGGTTGGCCGCTGGTCTCCCGATGCACGTGCCCGGCACAACCGTGGATCGTCAGTGCGGCTCGAGCCAACAGGCCGTGCACTTCGCAGCACAGGGCGTCATGAGCGGCACCCAGGATCTCGTCGTGGCCGGCGGCGTGCAGAACATGTCGCAGATCCCGATCTCCTCCGCCATGACCGTTGCCGAACCACTCGGATTCACTGATCCATTTAGTGGTTCGCCCGGCTGGGTCGCCCGCTTCGGGACCCAGGAGGTCAGCCAGTTCCGCAGCGCCGACATGATCGCCGAGAAGTGGGACATCTCCCGCGACGACATGGAAGCGTTCGCCGTCGAGAGCCACGAGCGCGCCATCCGCGCCCGTGCCGAAGGTCGCTTCGAGAACGAGATCTTCGAGTTCAACGGTCTCTCCCATGATGAGGGCCCACGTGAGCCCAACTGGGAGAAGATCCGCTCGCTCCAGCCGCTCACCGAAGGTGGCCGGGTCACTGCGGCGGTTGCCTCACAGATCTCCGATGCATCGGCGGCCATGCTCATCGCCAGCGAGGCAGCGGTGAAGGCCCACGGCCTCAAGCCCCGGGCCCGCATCCACCACCTCTCGGTTCTGGCCGACGATCCCATCTTCATGCTCACCGCACCCATCCCGGCTACAGCCCATGCGCTCAAGAAGGCCGGCATGACCCTCGATGACATCGACCTCATCGAGATCAACGAAGCCTTCGCTCCCGTGGTGCTGGCCTGGCAGAAGGAAACCGGCGCCGATTTGTCCAAGGTCAACGTCAACGGCGGTGCCATCGCCCTTGGTCATCCGCTCGGTGCAACCGGCGTACGACTCATGACCACTCTGCTCAATGAGCTCGAGCGCACCGGTGGCCGCTATGGCCTGCAGACCATGTGCGAGGGCGGCGGTCAGGCCAACGTCACCATCATCGAACGCCTCTGAGTCACCAGTCGTTTCCAGAACGCGATGAGGGCCCGGCTTTGCGCCGGGCCCTCATGCTGTCGCCACCCAGCCGTACACTTCAGATGTGACCGATGTTCGCCCGGCGGGCATTCCGTTCGATACCGCACCTGAGATCTGGCGCCTTGAAATTGAGGCACTTCGAAAGCTCACGCCCGCTCAGCGCTCGCAACTTTGGGTTGACTTCCAGTCTTCGATCGAATCGATGGAACGTGACGCTATTCATCGCGCCTACCCGGACCTCGACCACGACGAAACGGTAGCGATGCTCATCAAGCGACGGCACGGGGCCGACCTCGCCGCGCTTGTCTTTCCGAACATCGATCTCACCGGACTCCGATGACCGACGTCGCCGGTGCATTCACTCACGTCGCGAGAACTCTTGAGTCCCACGAGATTCCCTACGTCGTAGTTGGATCCGTGGCTGCAGCAGCCTGGGGCATTATCCGGGCAACCCGCGATCTCGATCTGGCAATGACGATCGGCACGACCTCACCTCTCGAACTCACTGAATCCCTCGCCACAAGTGGTCTCTACCTGCCGCGCGACGCCGCCATTGAAGCACTTGCCAATGCCGGTTCATTCAATGTGCTCGATCCGACTACTGGTTCGAAGATCGATATCTTCGCCTGTCGATCTGATGATGAGTTCGAGCAAATGCGACTCTCCCGCCGTGTGCGCGTCTCTGTTCTGGGGATCGATTCGTGGGTTGCATCCGCGGAGGATCTTGTGTTGGCAAAACTGCGCTGGCGCTCGGAAACCGGTTCCGAAGTGCAATGGCGCGACTGCGTTGAAATCGCCGCCGTGAACAACCTTGATCTCCTCCATCTGCGGACCTGGGCTCAAACTCTCAACATCGCCGACGATCTCGAGGCGCTCATCGCCAGTCGCCCTGATTGACGCGATGAGGGCCCGGCTTTGCGCCGGGCCCTCATGCGTTCTTCGTTCAGATGGTGCCTGCTGACGGGCCTCAGTCGAGCTCGGCGCCGAGGAGCGAGATGAACGAGACCATCTCGCCGGGATAGCCACCCAGGTTGTGGGTGAGTGCCAGTTTGCGACCGGCGGCAAGGCTGCTGATGGTTCGCTCCTCGGGGGCCTCGCCACGCAGTTGCAGGAACGCTTCGAACATCATGCGAAGACCACTGGCGCCGACCGGATGTCCGAAGGACTTGAGCCCCCCATCGGGGTTGACCGGTAGCTCTCCGCCGAGATCGAACAGACCATCGAGCACGTCCTGCCATGCGGTGCCGCGTTCGGAGAACTGGAGGTCCTCCATAAGCACCAGCTCGGTCGGCGTGAAGCAGTCGTGAACCTCTGCCATAGCGACCTGTTCACGAGCATTGGTGACACCGGCTTGGGCATACGCATCGACCGCACATGCGGCGATCTCCGGGAACGTGGTGTAGTCGTAGGCGGGATCGATGAGACCCGAACCATTGCC
>WLCQ01000113.1 GCA_009705225.1 Actinomycetota bacterium
CGTTCGGCACATCGTTCGGCACATCGTTCGGCACATCGTTCGGCACATCGTTCGGAATCGCGTTTGGTGAAGTACCCACGGATGGAGGGTTGGTCGAGTCGGCGATGGAGCCATCGTTCAAAGCGTCTGAAGAAGTCACACCCGCAACTGTGGTCGAACCCGGCGCAGCGGTGCCATCACCACTGCAAGCGACCACCCCGAGGAGCATGCCGAGTGCGACAAAGACCGAGCCTGCACGAACCCCGCCAAACCGTTTCATCTGCACAGTCAACACGAGTCCGAACCAGTCTGCGCTGCGGGGCTACGGTTTTTACCATCGCCACCACGAAGGAACACCATGATCGATGACCTGAACGAGTTCAACCGCCAGATCATGGAGGAGTTCCGCGCCAATGGCGGTCAATGTGGCGGATCGTTCACCGGCGTGCCCCTCGTGATTGTCCACCACACAGGGGCGAAGAGCGGTGTCGTTCGCCACGCGCCTTTGGCCTATCTGCCCAACGGCGACGACGTCGTCATCTTCGGCTCCAAGGGTGGACAACCGACCAATCCGGCTTGGTATCACAACCTCATCGCACACCCCGACACCGTGATCGAGCTCGGCACCGAACTTCTTGCGGTTCATGTGCGTGAAGCATTCGGCGCTGAGCGTGATGAGTTGTTCGATCGTCAGAAGAGGGCCAGCCCGGCGTTCGCCGAGTACGAGGCGGCAACTTCTCGAATCATTCCGGTGCTCGTGCTCGAGCGCCGCTGAGTATCTGCATCGATGATCGCCATGTTCTGGTCAGGGCGGTGACCGAGCTCACCTTCCGCCACGCGACTGCCGAGGACATTCCTGCAGTGGTCGATCTCGTGCAGTCGGCATATCGCGGCGACCGCAGTCGCGCCGGGTGGACGACCGAAGCCGATCTCGTCGAAGGTCAGCGCATCGAGGATTCGATGCTCGTTGACCTGCTCGAACGGCCCCGCACGATCGTGCTGCTCGCCCAAACAGACCAACTCGTCGGTTGCTGCGAACTGTCGGCAGAGCATGACCCCGATATCGCGTACTTCGGCATGTTCGCCGTGCGACCGGAACTCCAAGGTGCTGGCATCGGCGACCAGATCCTTCGAGCGGCCCAGCAAACGGCGATCGATCTCTGGGGTGCAACAACGATGCGACTGGTGACGATCCATCTGCGCAACGAGGTCATCGCCTGGTACGAACGCAGAGGCTTCACCCCGACCGGCGCCACCCATCGATTCCCCTATGGCGACGAACGATACGGCCGACCAAAACGCGATGATTTGACCCTTGTCGAGTTTCAAAAGCCGTTCCCACCAACCACGCGATAGCGGGACATCAGCACGACCTAGGTTGGTGGGCGATGGCTTGGCAAACAGCGGGTTCCAGAAGATCGATTGATCGGCCTCTCACGAGGCTTCGGGCCTTGGTCACCCGACCGATGCGGAACACATTCGACGCCCAACTCGTTCGCGCCCTCGTCAACCATGGCAATGGTGGCGTCGTCGTCGCTCGGTACGGAGCTGTCTCGAGTGACAGCCCGTGCATCGCCGTTCCCACCGATATAGGCCGGCTCTGGATGCCATGCAGCGACATGATCATGCGCCCAATTTTCAAGATGCGCGGCACATGGGAGCCCGACGAAGCTGCTTTTCTCGCTCACCACATTGCGCCCGGTTCGACCGTGGTGAACGTCGGAGCAAACGTCGGGTACACCTCGCTCGTGCTCTCGCGGATCGTGGGCCCGACGGGTCAGGTGATCGCGCTCGAACCGGAACCGCTCAACTTCAAGCTTCTGTGCGTCAACACCGCTCGCGCGGGAAATGTCCTGCCCATTCACACTGCTGCCGGAGAAACGACCGGGAGCATTCGCCTGAACCTCTCCGCGACGAACGCCGGAGACCACCGCACCGCCCCGCATGAGGATGCATTGGGTGGCATCGACGTACCGATTGTGGCCCTCGACGATCTGCTCGCTGACCGCAGCATTGCGGCGATCGTGTCTGACACGCAGGGCTTCGATCATCGGGTGATCACCGGCGCCGCAGCTCTCATCTCCCGGTGCCGACCGATCATCACCGTCGAGTTCTGGCCCTTCGGAATCCGCAACACGGGGGACGATCCCACCGAAGTTCTTCGTGACTATCTGGCGCTCGGCTACTCAAGGATGATCGACGTGCCATCCGGCGAAGATGTCACCGGACACACGATCGACGAGATCATCGCGACGGCCATGACAACAACGGATCACACAACGCTCGCGCTTCTCCCCTGAGCCTCGAAGGGACCGCCCGATCGGCGATGGAATGAACCACCCGAGTACATGACCAGTCAGTCAAGTACTCTCCTTCCATGGCTCCGTCGACAGCATCCCTGAATGGACTGGCTGTTCACACGTGCGGTTCCGGGCCACCGATCGCGCTGCTGCATGCCAACGGTGGCGACCACCGGGACTTTGATGAGATAGCGGGCCAGTTGGCTCAGCGCGCCACCGTCCATGCCATCGACTGGCCCGGCCACGGAGATAGTCCCCCGGTTGACGACCCCGGCGCATGCCGCTTTGCCGAATTACTCCCCGCTGTCCTCGATCAACTCGGCGATGGGCCGTTCATCCTGATTGGCAATTCCATCGGTGGATTCGCTGCGCTCCGTACTGCGGCGCAGCGCCCTGATCTGGTGAAGGCACTGATCCTCATCGACCCGGGCGGTTTCACCCCCCGATCACCAATCTCATTCATCGCCTGTCGACTCTTCGGCTCTGAACGAATTGCGCCGACCGCAATGCGACTTCTCCCCCGCCTCTACCTGCGAACCCGAACAGCGGCGGTGCGTGCGATGCGCCAACGCGCGGTCACCGCATCGCATCCGCCCGAGCAGGTCCGAACCTTCGCCTCGATCTGGCGAAGTTTCGCCGAGCGGAACCACGACGCCAGGCACGACGCTGCCGAACTCACCTTGCCGGTTCTGCTCATATGGGGAACCTGGGATCCGGTGCTTCCCTGGCTGCTCGACGGCCGTCGTGCTCGCCGGGCGCTTCCCGACGCAACCATCAAACGGTTCCCCTGCGGTCATCAGGCCCATATCGAGTTACCCGACGCGTTCCTGCGCGTTGTGATCCCATTCCTCGACCAACTCGACGACGCGAACCGATGACGACGACCCAACGACGAGGACCGGGATCGCGGGCCGGCGGCAACCACCCGACCCGGCTCGAACTTCTCAATGCCGCCACCGTTCTTGCCGAGCGCGACGGGATGGACGCTCTCACCGTCGCAGCCATCACTGCGAGCGCAGGACACTCCAAGGGAACGTTCTATGTGCACTTCGAAGATCGCACGTCGCTGATCATCGAGCTTCATCGTCGCTTCCACGATGCTCTGTTCGCATCGATCGCGGACAGAACCTCGGACCTCGCAATTGGAACCGATCGGGCATGGCTGCGTATCGAGGCATTCCTCAATGGCTGTCGAGCTCAACCGGCGGTGCGGGCAATGCTCCTTGAGGCGAGATCCATGCCGGAGATCGCGCAACTCGTAGCGGAGCGCAATGACCAAGCAGCGCGGGTGCTCGCCGCCGAGCTCCGCGAGGTTTCCGCCCAGCCACGTGAAGCGGCCGTTCTCCTCGTGAGTGCAACCATCGAAGTTGCACTTCAGGAACTCACAGCAGGAAAGCGACTGCCGAGGTATCGGGCTGCGCTGCACAACCTCGTCCCGGACACATCAGACAGAGGAACGCCGCAGTGAGGCTCATCTTCCACAGGAGCTGCGGAATATCGCCATGGTTGATCCGGTTGTCTCGGCCATGAATCTCACCGCATATGTCGGAGCCGCCGTTTCCGTGATCGCCGGCCTGATGGGGTTTCTCTGGCCCCGACAGGTCAGCGCAGTGATCGGCCTCCGACTTCCGGGAAAGCTGGGCATCTCGGAGTTCCGGGCCACCTACGGGGGACTCTTCATCGGGACCGGTGGTGCCGTTCTCATTCTCGGTTCGAGCGATGCGGCACTCGTGCTTGGCGCAGCGTGGCTCGGTGCGCTCGTCGCGAGGCTGATCTCGATCCTGATTGATCGCTCCACCTCGAAGGAGAACATCGCCGGTTGTTTGATCGAGCTCGTCATCGGCGCACTACTGGTGCTCGGGCGCTGAACCAAGCTCAAACTGCGGGCATATTCAGGGTTTCGGGTGAGCCATCAGGAACTCGAGCATCGCCGCCACGAGCAGATCCGGTTCTCCCGTTCCCGCTCTGATCGCCCAGGGCCAGTGCCCGACACCCGACATCGTCCACAGCTGCACCGCTATGCCAGTCGGGCAATCCGAGAACTCCTCGGGAACCGTTTCCGCTCCGGCCACCTGCGGTTGCAGATCACGCGCCTTTTCCGTCGAGATCGTGCCGGTGCAGTGGTCATACCCCGCCCACATGGCTACCGATTGTCGAGCACCGGGGTAGGCCTCACTCGCCCATTGCACCTTGCCGCCGCCGTAGAGGATCGTGGCGTCCTCGGTTCCCTGCACCTGCAGCACGCTCACTGGCACCGAGGGCGTGCAGTCAGCGGCATTCACGAGGGTCTCTCCGGCCACGCTCACGATCGCCGCGATCCTGTCCGCGCGTTCGCAGGCCAGTCGATAGCTCATGAATCCACCGTTCGAGTGGCCGATCAGGAACACCCGCTTCGGATCAACGCTGTATCTCGCACTTACATCGTCGATGACCGAGGAGAGGTAGCCGACATCATCGACCTGCCTACCGAAGCCACAACAGGCGCCGGTGGCGTTCCAGAATCGGTCGCATCCAACGCCAGCGGTACCGTCGGGATGAACGAGGAGCATTCCAAGCCGTTCCGCTTGTGACTTGATGCCCAACGCTTCGCCCAGTGACGCACCGTCGGCTCCGTAGCCGTGGAGCAGGATGAGAAGAGGCGCCGGGCTGCCCTCGCTGTACGACGCAGGAACCTCAACCTCGAATGGCCGTGACGCGGCAGTTCCCTCCGAGTTGGATCCCTCCTTCTCGGCTGCGCACCCGCTACCCGTCGAGCTGGCTTCGCCCTTCTGGTCCGCTGTTGACTCTGTCGAGTTCGCGGCGCTGGTCGACGTCACCGACGAGGTTCCGCTCGAGCAACTCGCGAGCGCCAACAGCGTCATCGCAATGAGAGCAACCCCTCTGGTCGTCACCATGACCCCAGTATTCATCGACGCGGTCCAGATCGACGCTTGATCTCTGGGATGCGTCGACGATCAGCGCTCCGGTCGGGGAGTCCCGGGCGAGAAGCGACGGGCGCCAGGTCCCTCGACATTCAACCGGTCGGCGGGATTGGTCAACTTGCACCGCTCGAAGGAAAGACAGCCGCATCCGATGCATGTGGTCAGATCGTCCCGGAGTCGTTCGAGTTGCTCGATCCGCGTGTCGAGTTGGTCGCGCCATCCCTCGGCAAGACGGGTCCAATCTGCTTCCCGCGGCGTGCGCTGTTGGGGCAATGCGTCGAGAGCATCACGGATATCAGTGAGTGAGATTCCTACCGACTGGGCCGCCCGAATGAAGGCCAGCCGCCGCAGTGTGTCGCGACCGAATCTCCGCTGATTCCCGTCGTTACGCACGGAGGTGATCAGACCTTCACGCTCATAGAAGTGGAGCGCCGAGACCGAGAGTCCACTTCGCTGCGCCACTTGTCCGACGGTCCACGGGCGGAACAATTCCTCTTTCGTGACCATCCGGAGATGGTACTTCTTGACCTCAACATTGGTTGAGGTGTGAGGATCTCCTTGTCACTGAACCGAGCAGCAGGGAGTTGAGCAAGATGGATGCATTCATGGTGGTTGCCACCTTCAAACCAGGCACCTCGATGGCGGAGGTTCTTACTGTCGTCGCTGAGGAGCAGGCCAAAGTGACGGAACTCCAAGCAGCAGGGATCATCGGCGAGATCCGGCTCGCCACCGCATCTCGCCAAACAGTCTTCCTCGAGGTCTTCGGCTCCAGTCAGGAAGACGTCGAATCCTCCGTGCGAATGCTTCCGATGGCCAAGTGGTGGGACCTCGATATCTTCCCGCTCAACGAGCCTGCCAGCCCGCAGGTGGCATCATGAGCTCGTTCACCGAGGCAGAGCTGGCGTATTTGCAGTCGCAGCCGCTGATGCGATTCGCAACCGCATCGCCTACGGGAAAACCCGATGTGGCGCCGGTGATCTTCGAGGTTGACAGGGACGACATCATCACTGCCGGTTTCGACATCACCCATACCGCCCGATACCGGAACATCCAGAAGAACCCGCAGGCAACGCTCGTCATCGATGATCTCGCGACGATCGACCCCTGGTCACCTCGCGGAATCAAGATCATCGGTACGGCGTCGATCGAAGAAGCAGGCGGCTCGCCCCGGTTCCGGATCACGCCAAAGGTCATCATCAGCTGGGCCATCAACGACATCACCCCGGGCATCCCGAAGATGGAACGCCGCGAGGTCAACTGATCCGAATCCGCTCTCCCGACAGGAAAGCATCATGATGTCTTGATATCATGACCACCATGGCCAAGCAGACGACAGTCCGACTCCCTGACGAACTCGCCGACGAGGTCGATGCCGTTGCCCGTGCTAAGGGCACGAGCGTCAACCAACTCATCATCGACTCGCTCACCGCGGAGATCGATCGCGTTCGTGACGACAAAGACTTCCTCACCACGCTGAAGCGACTCGTCGATCGCGATCAGGAAATTCTGGACCGCCTCGCGCAGTGAGATTCCTGACGCTCGCCGCCGAGCCAGATGACGCTGTCGAGTTCATGCTGGCTGTTGCGGCGGGAACGATCGAGGTCCCGCACGTCGCTGAGTGGATCACGACACACTCAGTTCCCCGAAGCCCCTAATTAATCTCCAAGCGGCAATCAGTGAACGATTCTCCTCACTTGTTCGTGAGAGATCAGCTCACTCGAACCGGTAGTGCTTCAGTCGTCCGCGGGTATCGAAGCCGAGTCGCTGATAGACGGGATACCCGGCCGCAGTCGCTTGGAGAACCACAGACCGAGCGCCTTGGTCCAAAAGCAGATTGGTGAGCCAACTCGTCACGGTTCCCGCGACTCCTCGTCGCGCACTCCCCGATGGCGTTGCGATGTAATAGATGCCTCCCGTGTCGCCATCGAAGAACGCGCAGCCGGCACCGACAGGCTCGTCCCCGTCCCACGCCGCCGCCCAGGTCACGCCGGGCGCGTCGAGCATTTCGTGATGCTCCATGAGCCACGCCATTCCGTCGAGCCCATAGGCCTCTTCGCACACGCGAGCTACCGCCGCGAATCCATCCGCATCGGATGCAACGCGCATCTCGAAGGAACTCGTCACTGCGATCGGTCGATCGATCCACATGTCCGGCGACAGATCCGGTTCAAGCACACCACCCGCCTGTTGTGCAGCGGAGGCAAGTGCGTCGTCCTCCTCGGGGACCCAGGCCACGAACGGTGATCCCACCTCACCGAAAAATACAACTGCCTCGGCGATCGATTCGGAAGGCGGTACGTCGGACTCAAGAACGAACGCTCCGTTCACTGCTCCGTTGGCAACGGGTATCGGGCTCCGAACACAGATGACTGCGTCACTGCGATGCACAACGCCAACCCTGCCAACCGTCGATGCGACAAACCCCGCAAGATTCGGAATGGAACTTGGAATCACACCATCGACCGCCATCCCCTTGATCATCGCACGGACAAGATGAGACGAAAAGGGATGTGGTGGTGCCGACAAGCACATTGATGCTGCGCGCCGGTGAGCTACGCCCGTCGCAGGGAGTCCTTGGCCTGGTCAATGACGCCTTCAACCTTGTCTTCGACTTTTCCCACCTTCTCCTTCATCTCACCGGCCCTGCGGTCGGCAGTTCCCTCGGCCTCAAGGTCTTCGTCGCCGACTGTCGAGCCGACGAGCTCCTTGGCCTTTCCCTTGACCTGATC
>WLCQ01000114.1 GCA_009705225.1 Actinomycetota bacterium
GCCCAACTCGACGAAACCGTCGATATCGCCGGCATCGAGTTGGGGCGCACCGCAGCACTGCAGTCCTTCGGGCAGCGAGCACCCGATGCCGACCCGTTCGTAGATTGCGACGAGGTCCCGTCCCAGGTCGGGATCATGATGCTCCACGTGGCAGGTCGGGAAGAGCGAGACCGTTACATCGACGGCAGCCACCGAAGCATCGGGCCGTTGCCGGAACCAGGTCGAGAACCGGGTGCGGGTGGCGAAGGGAGCGACAATCGCGGTCGAGAGGCGACGGAGACCCGAAACCATCCGCTGCGCGGTGGGCGCCGAAACGCTCCGTTGTGCAACCTGACGGGCCCGTGCCATGAGCAACGGGATCTGGATCGGGTCCTCTCGGAGTCCCGGACCTTCGGGACACCCGACAGCACAGAGTCCACAGTCGAAGCAGGCCCCAACCGCATGGTCCTGCTCGGCGGGGGTGAACGACGATGGGGTCTCTCCTGCGGGAACAGAACGATCGAGGAGTTCGAACAGACGGGGAAACACATCACAGCGGCTCACGCAGGCCCGGCACTGCCCACAGACCGCCGCCGCCCTCGAGACCTCCGCACGAAGATCGCTCTCGTCGAGATAGAGCGGATGGAAGGGGTCGGACACGGGCGTCACGACAGACGACCCTACTGACTGCCATCCACCCACCGGTGCACATCGACAATCCGCTGTGGCGAGCAGCCGGTCTTCGCTCATGCGCCCACCCGATGCCCGACGTAGGCTCCAAACCTATGACAACTGGCGCCTTCGATCGCTCCGAATCCCTGAGCTCGCTCGAGACGACACAGTTCGACGTCGTCATCATCGGTGGAGGCATCACCGGGGTCGGATGCGCTCTCGATGCCGCATCGCGGGGGCTGCGCACCGCTCTCATCGAACGTGACGACTTCTCCTCGGGCACCTCGTCGAAATCCTCGAAACTCGTGCACGGCGGACTGCGATATCTCCAGCAGGGCGAGATCCGCCTCGTCTACGAGGCACTCCACGAGCGCCAGCGTCTCCGTCACAACGCCCCGCATCTGGTGAAGGTCCTTCCCTTCCTCATCCCCATCTTCTCTTCGAAGGGTGTGGTCTCGAAGAAGTTGGCGCGGGCCATGGGCTCTGCCATGTGGATGTACGACTTCACCGGCGGGGCCCGCATCGGCAAGCTCCACAAACGGGTGTCGAAGGAAGAGGCGCTGGCGCACTTCCCCACCCTTCCGGCAAACCGCCTCATGCCCTCGTACCTGTACTACGACGCGAGGGCCGATGACTCCCGCCTGTGCATCACCGTGGCGCGCACTGCCGCTCTCGAGTTCGGTGCCACAGTCGTCAACGGTGCCGCAGTCACGGGCCTGCGCAAGAACGCCGCTGGGGGCGTTTGCGGTGTCACCGTTCAGGCTGATGGCCGAACAATCGAGGTCTCGGCTGCCTCGGTGGTCAATGCCGCCGGCGTCTGGGCCGATGATGTCCTTTCGTTCGACAAACCCGAACACCGGCGCACGATCCGCCCAGCCAAGGGCATCCACATCACCGTGCCTTGGCACAAGGTGCGCAACGACATCGCTGCGGTCATTCCCGTTCCCGGCGACAAGCGCTCGGTCTTCGTCGTTCCGTGGGGTGATTTCACCTTCATCGGCACTACCGACACCGATTACGACGGTCCGGTCGACGAACCACAGTGCACCGCCGAGGACATCGCCTATCTCCTGAAGGCGATCAATGGTTCGATCACCACCGAGATCACTGTCGATGACATTGTCGGCACCTGGGCTGGCCTTCGCCCGCTCGTGGCCGACCCCGAAGCTTCGGGCCGCACCGCCGATCTCTCCCGTCGCCACAAAGTGTCGGGTTCCATCAGCGGTGTCGTCACCATCACCGGCGGCAAACTCACCACCTACCGCGAGATGGCCGCAGACACCATCGATGAAATCCTCACCGGCGTCCTCGACGACGACGCCCGGCGTCGAGCCAGCAAACGCTCACGCACCAAGAACCTGCGTCTCCACGGCGCCGAGGGGTACGACGAGTTGATTGCCGCAGCCGAAACGACATCCCCGTTGGGTGGAGAGGTCGTTCGTCATCTCGCCGACCGTTATGGCAGCGATGCCCGGGCTGTTCTGACTCTCGCCGAGTCCGATCCCGATCTCGCAGCACCGCTGGTGCCCGGACTCCCCTATCTGCGTGCCGAAGCGGTTTTCGGTGTGCGCAACGAGATGGCCCGGACCCTCGACGATGTTCT
The DNA here is from genome assembly GCA_009705225.1 of Actinomycetota bacterium. GTDB lineage: Bacteria > Actinomycetota > Acidimicrobiia > Acidimicrobiales > Acidimicrobilacustridaceae > Acidimicrobilacustris. Next base: position 2,255 of record WLCQ01000114.1, read on the forward strand.
GAGTCGACGGACCAGGGCCCGCCTGTTGGGCCGCGACGACTCTGCCGCGGCAGCGCGGTCGGTCGCCGAACTCATCGCCACCGACCTCGACTGGGATGCCGCAGAGATCGACCGGCAGGTCGCCGAGTACAACCGTCTCATCGACGAGGAGCGCAACGTGCCCCAACTTCCCGAAGTCGCTCTCGACGTGGCGCTCGGTCACTGATGCCCGCCGAACCAACAGCCCCCATCCCATTCGGCGGTGCCGGAGCGGTGACCGCACGCTTCACGTCATCGACCATGGCGATCGATGACGCAACCATCGAGCGACTGCGATCCACCGGGTCCACCGTCACTCGTGAGGCCACCCAACTCGCGGAGGCCAGCCGTGACTGGTGGCCGCTTGCCATGACCTGGGCCGGTGCCGATCAGGTCGCTGCTCTCGCTGCGGCGATCGTCGCTCCCACGACACCCGAGCAGGTGGCCGACGTACTTCGCATCTGCAACGAACGGGGTATCCCCGTCACTCCCGCAGCCGGGCGCAGTGGCGTGGTCGGCGGTTCGGTTCCGCTTTTCGGCGGTGTGCTTCTCGATCTGTGTGCTTTACGCGGCATCCGCTCGGTTGATGCCGATTCGATGGTCGTCGATGTGCTCGCCGGCACCTTCGGCGATGTATTCGAGGAACAACTGCAGGCCGAACACGGCCTCACCGTGGGCCACTGGCCACAGTCGGTTGCACTTTCCACCGTGGGGGGCTGGCTGGCCTGTCGCGGCGCCGGGCAGCTTTCCAACCGGTACGGCAAGATCGAAGACATCGTCGTTGGTCTCGACGTCGTCCTCGCCGACGGCACCATGCTCACCACTGGCGGACACGCACGGCAGTCAGCGGGGCCCGACCTCAATCAACTCTTCATCGGTTCGGAGGGCACCCTCGGAGTCATCACCGGGGCTCGCCTACGCACCCATCGCATTGCAACGGCCAATCACCGATCAGCGTGGAGCTTCCCAACCTTCGAAGCCGGCGCCGACGCATGCCGCCGCATCTCACAACGCGGGCTCGCCCCAGCGGCGCTTCGGCTCTACGACGCGGCGGAGGCCGATCGCAGCTACAGCACCGGCGATGTCGCCGTGCTGCTGGTGTTCGACGAGGGCGATCCGGAGATCGTCAAGGCAGCAACTGCTATCACCGAACAGGAATGCGCTGGCGGCAAAATCAACGCAACCGCGCTCGATGACTCGCTCGTCGAGAAATGGTTGGGGCACCGTAACGATGTGTCCTCGCTTGAGGCGCTCATCTCGCGTGGCTATGTGGTCGACACGATGGAACTCACCGTCGCCTGGGCCGACGTCGATGCGCTCTACGGCACCGTTCGCGATGCCATCGCCGCGGTTCCGGGGGTGATGGCCGCAAGTGCTCATCTCTCACATAGCTATTCCGACGGCGCCTGCCTGTATTTCACCTTCGCCGGTAAGCCCCTCGAACCCACCCGGGAAGCCACTGAGGCCCTTTACATGGCGTGCTGGAACGAAGGAACCTCAGCGGCACTGCGAATGGGAGGGTCGCTCAGTCATCACCATGGGGTCGGACTCAATCGGGCCCGCTTCATGGTCGACGCGCTCGGCGAAGGTGCGATGCACACCCTCGAAGCCATCAAGGCAGGGCTCGATCCCAACGGAATCCTCAATCCCGGCAAACTCGGATTTTCCAGCGGATTCGGCGTAGTGCCGTTCCCGGTCGAGCCTGGCGAATGAACATCTTCGATCGCCGGGTCCTGGCGAGCGGGGCACTCTCGGGACTGTTCTTCGCTCTCCCGGCAGCGATCGCCCAACGCACGGTGTTCGCTGACGCCCCGATGAACGGCCTCATGTTGTTCATCATCTTCTTCGCCGGCGCGCTCGCCGGTTATGCCGCCGCCCGCCCCATGCCGATGCACGCCCTCATGCACGGCGCCGCCGCCGGCTTGATCACGTTCCTCGGCCCCCAGTGCGTATTCCTGATCGCCAAGCATCAGTTCCCGAACCCGTTGGCCCTCATCTTCGGCGGACTGATGTTCGCCTCACTCGGCACGATCGGTGCCTACCTCGCAATCTGGCGCGACGCCCACGACGCGGCGAAGGAGGCCCGTTCATGAGCATTCTGGTGATCGATGTGGGTACCTCGGGTGTTCGAGCCGCTGTCGTGCATCCCGATGCCTCGATCTCACATGAGCATCATGTTGAGGTACTGCCCGACTCTCCGATGGCAGGGTTGGTCGAATTCGATGCCGCCCGCATGGCCGCGGCGGTGCTCGATGTGGCGCGGCGTTCGCTCGGCGAGCATGGTCCGGTCGAGGCCGTGGGTGTGGCCACACAGCGCGCCTCCTCAATCGTGTGGGACCGGGCCACGGGACAACCACTTGCCCCCGGGCTCGGTTGGCAGGACCTGCGTACCGTCGGCGACTGCCTCGTGCTGCAGGCGGACGGTCTTCGATTCGCTCCGAACCAGTCGGCCACGAAGTTCACCCATCTGCTGGGGCTCGTCGATCCTGAGCGGTCGAAAGACCTCTGTATCGGCACGGTCGATTCCTGGATCGTCTGGACCCTCACCGAAGGCGCCGCTCATGTCACTGATGTGACCAATGCAGCTGTCACCGGCCTCATGCTCACTGATGGCTCGGCATGGGACCTGCAGTTGCTGGATCGACTCGCTATCCCACGATCATCGGTGCCTTCGCTGGTGGACTCCTCGGGTCCCATCGCACCGGCAACCGCATTACCCGGCGCCCCGATGATCTGCGGTCTGGCCGGCGATCAGCAGGCGTCACTCATCGGTCAGAGCTGTGTTGCACCAGGCCCGGCGAAGATCACGTTCGGCACCGGCGGGATGCTCGACATGGTGATCGGACCGAACCGCCCGTCTTTCGCCGGTCGCAGCGGTAACGGTTCCTTTCCGATCGTGGCCTGGCGTCGCGGTGAGGAGTTGGTCTGGGGTATCGAAGCCATCATGCTGTCGGCGGGAACGAATGTTGAATGGCTCCGCGACGATCTCGGCATCATCGATTCCGTGGCCGACTCGCACGCGGTGGCCTCGCAGTGCGCCGACACCGATGGGGTTGTGTACGTGCCCGCGCTGCTCGGCCTCGGAACCCCGCGTTGGGATTTCGGAGCCCGGGGAGCACTGTTCGGCCTCACCCGCGGCAGCGGCCGCCCGCAGATCGTGCGGGCGGTACTCGAGGGCGTGGCCCATCGCGGTGCCGACCTCGTCGAAGCAGCCGAGGCCGATTCCGGAACCACGATCGCCGCACTTCGCGTCGACGGTGGCATGAGCGCCAATCCCACGTTCGTGCAGGCTCTCGCCGACGCTTCGGGACGGCCGGTCGAGGTCTCGCCGGCGCTCGAGGCCACCACGCTTGGTGCCGCCTATCTCGCCGGACTGGCCATCGGCACCTGGTCCGGCTGGGGTGATATCTCCGCCAACTGGAACCCGCGCACGGTGGTCGAGCCCGAGCGCTCCCTTGATCGGGCGCAGTGGGCACGCGCCATCGACCGGGCAGCACAGTGGTATCCCGACCTCTCGGCGCTCGACTTCTGATGTCCCGCCGCGGATTCAGATCAGCGGCGGTGGTCGTCGTTCTCGCCCTGGGTGCCCTTTCCACCGGATGCACATCCACGCCCTCTGACCCGCTCGTGATTCCCGGCGACACCCCCGATTCGCTGGCCCCGGATGGTGCGGTCATCGAACTCAGCGACGTCACTCTGAAACCCCGTGTGGTGGAGATCACCGAAGGCGGTTCGGTGGTCTGGATCAATCGCGACCGCACAGCGCATCAACTGGTCTCGCTGGCCCCTAATGTGTTCGAAACCCCGCGACTGAACGAGGGCGAGTCCCACGTACAGAGCTTCACCAAACCCGGGACCTATCCGTACTTCTGCACCATCCACAACGAGATGAAGGGCACGATCGTCGTGTACTACGCACACTGACATCGCCCCGGGCACTGCTGCACATGCGCCCACATCTCCAGCACTTCCGATCCACATCAATCCCCACCATCTGATCCCCACCATCTGATCCCCGTCATCTGATCCCCGCCATCAGGGCGATCCAGCACCATTGAGGACACGCGATATGTCGATGAGCCCCCACTCCGAGACCGGCCCCGCAGAGGGATCCACCGCCGCTGCGGTGACCTCCCGCCGATCATTCGTGCGTACCGCCGCATTCGGCGCCGCTGCTCTCGGCACCGCCGCCGCCACCGGCGTGGCACTCACCGGAGCCGCAGGTGCTTCTGAGCCGATGACCAGTTCATCGGGCGGATCAAGCGCCGCCGCCACCGAACCTTCACTCAGCGTGGTCGACTCAACCCTGCTCGTGTTCCTCCATGGTGTCTCGCTGGCCGCCCAACAAGCACTGCAGGCGGCCTCCGACGCCACCTACCTCGCCAGCGCAGCAATGGAACGGCTCCGAGAGTTTGGCCGCCACCATCGCGACCAAGCTGCTCGATTGGGCAAACTGCTCCCCACCGATATGGCCGCCAAAAACGCCGCGAATCCGACCCTGCTCTCGCAGATGAACGCAAAGTTCGCTGGCTGCGGCACCCAGAACGAGTTGCTCAACGCTGTTGCCGGTTATGAGGAAAGTCTTTCAGCCACGTTCATTGAAGCGCTCGGTCAGGCTGACCACTTCACGGTAAGCGAAGCCATCGCCGGATGCGCGCCGATCATCGGCCAGCAAGCCGCTTCGGCCGGTGCTGACGCCGGCCAGTCCCAGAGCACCTGGTTGCCGGCGTTCGCGCCCACCAGCGGTGCGCTCACCCAGTCCGCATATCCGATCCGCTGAGCCGGCACGAGAACACAGGAACAACGACACCATGAACGATTTCAGCTCAGACGAGATCCGCCGCAACCTTCGGGAGTCCGCCACAGAACAGGCCGATGCGCTCCCCATGTTCGCCAGCGCCGTCGATCAACTGCTCGACCCCGCCACCGCTGCCACAGAAACTGACAAGGCGACCTTCCTCGGCGTCCCCACCCGCCGCTCGTTCATCCTGGGCGGCTCGGTCGTAGCGGCCTCGGCCATTCTCGCTGCCTGCAGCAAGAAGAAGCCCGGACAGATTCCCGTCACCGCTCCGACTCCGGACCCGTCGGCTGTGAGCCCCACCACAATTCCCGGAAGTGTGGCCAACGATCTCGCACTTCTGCGCACCGCCCAGTCGATCGAAGCCCTTGCGGTATTCACCTATCAAAAGGCCCTCGACTCCGGGCTCCTCACCACGCCGGCCATCATCGATGCCGTCAAGCTCTTCCAATCGCAGCATCAGCAGCATGCCGACTCGCTGAACGGTCCGATCACTGGTGCCGGCGGCAAGATCGTCACCGAGCCGAACCAGTACCTGCTCGACGCGGCGATCACCAAGGAGCTCGCCGATCTCACCGACGAGAAGAGTGTCCTGGCCCTTGCCCGAGACCTCGAGAACATCGCGGCCCAGACCTACACCGGCGCTTCTGGCGTGCTCACCCTCCCCGCACTGCGAGTCGCCGCCATGACCATCGGCAACGTCGAGGCCCGTCACATCACGGTGCTCAATGGCGCTCTCGGTTATGCCCCAGTGCCACTGCCGATCATGTCGACGGCGAAGGCCATCGACCCCA
>WLCQ01000115.1 GCA_009705225.1 Actinomycetota bacterium
GCCGCTGACACGGTCGGTGCATCAGAATCGCCGGTCGAACTTCGCCTCGTGGGCACCGTTCGTGCCGGTATGTCTGGACTCGATTCGCCTGTTGGTGCAGGCGAAGCTGCGCGCATCATGACCGGTGCGCCCCTGCCGCCGGGTGCAGATGCCGTGGTCATGGTCGAACGAACCGAACCCGGCGCCAGCGATTCAACCGTCGTGGTGCATGCCGAGGTACCTGTCGGTAACCATGTGCGTCCGCCCGGCGACGACATCGAGCCGGGTGATCTCCTTCTCGAAGCGGGAACCGCGCTCACCGCGGCTCATCTCGGGGTGCTCGCGACAATCGGGGTGCGTGAGGTTGCGGTGGTGCCGCGACCGAAGGTCGGTGTCATCTCCACCGGTGACGAACTCATCGACGATGGTTCACCGCTCGCCCCCGGACAGATCCGCGATTCCAACCGACTCACGTTGCGTTCGTTGCTGCGAGCCAGCGGATTCGAAGCAGTCGATCTCGGCCTGGTCCGCGACGACGAAGAGGCAATCGAGGCTGCGCTTCTCGCCGGTGTGCTGTCCTGTGATGCCCTCGTGACCACCGGCGGTGTGTCGATGGGCGATTTCGACTTCATCAAGGTGGTGCTCGATCGCATCGGCGACATGCGCTGGATGCAGATTGCCATCAAGCCGGCCAAACCGCTTGCATTCGGAACGATCACTCGATCTTCAGATGGGGTTGCCGTTCCCGTGTTCGGACTTCCCGGTAATCCGGTGTCATCCATGGTGAGTTTCGAGCTCTTCTGTCGACCGGGGCTTCGGCAGATGTCGGGTTTCAGATCCTCGCAACTTGATCGACAGTCTGTTGTCGCTATCGCCGATGAACCACTCACACGTCGGGCCGATGGCAAGACCCATTTTGCCCGGGTGTGGTGCGAGTACGACCTGGCCTCGGCCACCTACCGCGTTCGTTCCTCTGGGGCACAGGGTTCGCACCAGATGGCATCGATGGCGGCCGCCAACGCGCTCGCGGTTCTGCCCGACGGCCCGACGGTTGTCGCCGGTGACGCGGTACGCGTGATGCTGCTCACGCCCTAGCCTTCCTCCATGAACTCGTCCGGCCCTGAGCAACTCACCGATGGTTTCGGGCGTGTGCATCGCGACCTGCGGATCTCTGTCACCGATCGGTGCAACTTCCGCTGCTCGTATTGCATGCCGGCCGAAGGTCTCGACTGGCTGCCACGTTCCGACGTCCTTAGCTATGAAGAGATCACGAGGATCGCTCGCATCTGTGTCGAACGATTCGGCTTCGATGGCGTCCGACTCACCGGCGGCGAGCCCACGCTGCGTGCAGATCTACCGGTACTCATCGAACAACTTTCTGCACTCAACGTTGACCTCTCGCTCACCACCAACGGCACCACACTGCGTCGGTTGGCTCCAGCGTTGGTCACCGCCGGATTGTCCCGCATCAACATCTCCTGTGATTCGTTGCGCGCAGATCGGTTTGCAACTGTCACTCGGCGCGATGAACTCGCCAAAGTTCTCGACGGCATCGACGCCGCCATCAAAGCTGGATTGGCGCCGATCAAACTGAACGTGGTCGCCATGCGCGGCGTGAACGAGGACGAACTGGTCGACTTTGCCGAGTTCGGACGCACCAAGGGGATCGTCGTGCGGTTCATCGAGTTCATGCCTCTCGATGCACAGGGCGACTGGACCAATGAACAGGTTCTCACCCAGGACGAGATCGTTGCCGCTATCAATGCGGTGCATCCGCTCGAGCCACTCGCCGAGCGAGGCAACGCGCCGGCCGAACGGTGGAAGTACCGCGACGGTGGCGGCGAGATCGGTGTCATCGCCAGCGTCACCCACGCCTTCTGCGACTCCTGTGATCGCGTGCGGCTCACCGCCGACGGCATGTTGCGCCATTGTCTGTTCGCCACCCGTGAGCTCGACCTGCGCACACTGCTGCGCTCCGACGCCACCGACGACGACATCGCCGACGCTATCCGTGCCGAAGTGGGTGCCAAGTGGGCTGGTCATCAGATCAATCAGGTGCACTTCATCCGGCCATCGCGATCGATGAGCCAGATCGGCGGCTGAGCGGCGGTTGTGCCTCGGTGCTGCGGTTCTGGGCTGCCGTTCGAAGCTGCGTCTCGGTGCTGTGGTTCCAGGGAGTGGTCCGGTGAGTCGGCGGCTTGTGTCAGCGCGCTGGCGGGGCGAAGCGGATGTCGAGCGATCGCAGGTAAGTGTGGAGCCCGGCATCCTGAATGGGGATGATGTGCGCTGGCTCGCCGGACTCGTTGTAGTGGGCATGCCACAGGCCGGGGGGAGTGACGAATGCGGAATTGGGTTCCCAGTCGACGCGAACCGGGTCGATGATCTCGCCGTCGGTGTCGATCGAGCGGCCGACCAACGTGTAGCACCCGGGGGCACAATCACCCACGAGATCAAGGGCCACGGACTGATGGCGATGCGGTCGTTGCACCGCGTCGACGGGAAGCAGTCCGTACATTGCCCACAGCACATGGGTGACGGTCTGGGTGAGATCGTTGGGGGCGGTGTTGAGCAGCACCGCCAGGCGGTTGCGGTCCGTGGCGTGCGGCGAGGATTCGATTGTCGCGAGTTCGTGTTCGACCCGCTCGGAGGGGAAATGGGTGATAGCGAAACGCCGCTCCGTCGGAGCGACTCCGAGGTGCCTGAGCAACGGCTCATCGGTGACCCAGTACATCGTGGTGTCAGTGCTGGCGTTGTGGACTGCCGGACAGTTCGCAGGAAGCACGAAGAAGTCGCCGGCTCCCCATTGCAGTTCCCGACCGTCGACGACCGAGTACCCGGATCCTGAGATCACCCGGTAGAGCTCTGATGTGGCGATCGGTGCCGTGGATACGGACTCGCCCGGGGCGATTCGGATGAATGACGCCAGCAGCGCGGGTGTGGTGGCCGGACCGGCAGTGATGCCGAGTTGGTCTGAGATGTCGAAGTGAACGACGCCGGTACTGATCGATGTATGACGATGCGCGGGGAACCGATCGAGCGGAATCTTCGGGATATGGCCCGAGCCGACTGGGTTGGCGGCCCTCGAGTACTCGAAGTAGCGGGCGTCGCCGGTCCAGTTCTCCTCAGCAGTGCCGACCAGAAGTTGGGGTTCCATCCCCACAGTGTGGTGGCCCATCGACCCCTGTGGGAAGACACGGTTGAAAATCGAGCGGTGCGGACCCGGGGGAGCGACTGCATATCGATCTCGCGTTTGATGGCCGGGTCCGATGCCCGGCGCGCCCCTAGACTTCTCCGTATGTCTGATCGTGGTCTTACCCACCTCGACCCGCTGGGCCGGGCTCGCATGGTCGATGTCACGCCCAAAGAGGCCACGCATCGCAGAGCGATCGCTCGGGGGCGTGTGTATATGACCCCCGAAACCACGGCGCTGGTGGCTCGTGGTGCGGTCACGAAGGGCGATGTGCTCGCCGTGGCCCGGGTCGCTGGGATCCAAGCCGCCAAGCGAACCTCCGATCTCATTCCCCTGTGTCATCCGCTGCTGATCGGTGGCGTGTACGTGAACTTCCGCATCGAGGACCGCTATATCGAGATCGAGGCCCAGGTCGAAACGGTGGATCGGACCGGCGTCGAGATGGAAGCGCTCACCGCCTGCACCGTTGCTGCTCTCACGGTCTACGACATGTGCAAGTCCAGCGATCGGGAGATGGTCATCGGCGATATCGCCTTGTGGGAGAAGACCGGCGGCCGTCACGGCGCCTATCGCCGTGATCCCCTTGCCAATATGGGTGCTGATGTGCTCGAAGGGCCGTTTACGGGATCGGGCTTTGACGGCGGTGCGGGCGATCCGAGCTCGGGTGGCCGGGGCACCACTGAATTCACTGGCGATTTCAATGATGACTTCGACGACGACTTCGATCCGGACTCCGTGGCCTGATTCACTGCTCGCCATGTGAAGTCCGGTGGACCGTTGTCATGGTTTCGTAGTAGAACCGTAACGTTCTGAGACCGACCCCCGGGCCGTCGCAGGCGCCAACTGAGGAGCCGATCCGGGAGCAATCCCGAAGAGGTCCAAGGTCGGAGGCGGTCACCACCGCGACACCGACTGCAGTATCCACCTCGGGTTCGGCCGCCAGCAGTACGGTCCGCCAGTACAGAAGGCAGACCCGGAGTGACCTACGTGATCCTGTTCATCCTTGCGATGGTTTGGGCGATCTACCTGGCCAACTGGTTGCGCACGCGCAACGAGTCCACTCGCACGAACTCGATCTCTTCGTTCTCGAGTCATATGAACACCCTTCAGCGGGCCACGCCCCGCACTGGTCTTCCGGTTGCCTCTCGGGTGCGCACATTTCCGGGCAGCTCCTCATTCGCACCCGCTCGATCGTCAGCCTCAACAGCGAAGCAGCGTCGCCGCAACGTACTCATGGCACTTCTTGGTGCCACGGGAGTCACCTTCCTTGGTTCGATCGTGATGGGTGGCCCGCTCACGTTGTTGTTCGCCCTGTCGCTCGTGCTCACCGGCGCCTACGTATTCCTGCTTTTCAATGCCCAGCAGCGGGTCGAGGAGCGCCGTGTGAAGGTGCGTCATCTCCCGACGCAGTCACGAGTTCGCGATGAGCGGGTCGACTTCTTCGCAGAGGATCGCGTTGGCGAGGTTTCCGGCGAGCAGTACCCGCGGATTCAGGCTGTCGGCTCGCGCTGACACGCGGTTCGCGAGCGGCTGACATGCCGTCGGCTCGCGCTGACGCTCAGTTCGCTTGCGCAGACGGTGCGTTTGCTTGCGCTGACACGCAGCTCGCGGGCGGCTGACGGCGCGTCCGCTGTCGATTCCGCAGTGCCTCACGGCCTCGGGTATCGTCTCATCCCTGCGGGGGTGTAGCTCAGTTGGCTAGAGCGCTACGTTCGCAACGTAGAGGTCGGGAGTTCGATTCTCCTCACCTCCACCGCAAGGGTTCAGATGTCACCAGAACCCACTGACTGACGTCCCGGCCCTGATCCTTGAGGCCGGGACGTTCTCGTTGGGCCGCTGATCTTTGGGCCGTTGGTTGTTGGGCAGGCGGACCTTCGGTGATTGATCGTTGGGCTGCTGGTCGTTGGGCCGGCGAACTTTGGGCCGCTGATCTTTGGGCCGAATGGCCTATTCCCAGGGCACTCAATCGTTCCTTAGTATCGAACACATGTTCGAAACTCTGACCGCCGACCAACCAGCACCCGCCAATGCGGGCCCCGCTTCGGTCGCGGTGGCGAACCCGCAGGCTTGTTCGTTCGCGGGTTCGCACCCAGGTTCGTTCGCGGGTTCGTTCGAGATGGCATTCGCCCAGCTTTCTGATGCGGTGGCGGCGATGCTCCGAGCAGGTGTGCCGGCCGATGCCCGAGCGCTGGTGCTGTTGCGCTCTCGACTCGATCAACTGGCAGCGTTGGTGGCCGAGGCATTTGTCCGCTTCGACACTCATGAACTGTGGCGTGATGAAGGCGCTGGTTCGATGCGGGACTGGTTGTCCGATGCGTGTGGCCTCTCTCGTGCTGACGCGTCCCGTGAGGTTCGTCGATGCGAACGCCTTGAACAATGGCCCGAGATCAGTACGTCCTGGATCGAGGGATCGTTGTCCGGTGCACAGGTCGATGCGATTGTCGCGGGCGTTCCGAACCGTTTCGTCGCATTGTTCGCCGGACAGGCCGCCGCTGTGGTCCCGCTCGTCACGCCGCTCGACGTGGTCGACACCGCCAAAGCCATCAAACACTGGGTGGAATGCGCGAGTGCCGAGGATGATCCCGACCAACTTCGCGAACGACCTTCCGGTTTGTACTGCGATCGGCTGCTCGATGGGCACCTGGTGCTGCAGGGAACATTCGATGGCACCGACACAGCAATTATCGAAGCAGCTCTGCGGGTCTTCGACATTGGCGACCCCAGCAGGGACTCCATCGGTAGCTCAGGTGGCAACTCACCCGACGGCTCAGGTGGCAACTCACCCGACGGCTCGAACGGCTGCTCCGGGCAATCGGTGGAATCGCAACGCACTCCGGCACAACGACGAGCGGCGGCGCTCGTCGAGGCGTGCCGGTTCGCACTCGATCATCGCGACGGCGCTGGTGAGAATGGGCGATTCCACCCCCACGTGTCGCTCATCGTCGACATCAACGATCTCTTGGCCGCCGGACTGCGAGTCGGCGGTGCTCGCCGTGCAAACCACGACACGGATGCCGCAGCCGAGGTGTCTGACTCGCTCGACTTGGGTCGCAGTGTCTCGAGTAGCAGTGTCGCGGGGAGCAGTGTCGCGAGTAGCAGTGTCTCGGGCAGTGTTGCGGGCCGTGTCTCGGGCAGTGTCTCGGGCAGCGGTGTCGCCGGCCATGGAACCGGCATCACCTCCGAGGGCACCTACCTCGGGGCAACTGCTCTCGCTGCGCTCACCTGTGATTCCGTCGTCCAACGGGTCCTGATGGCGGGCAACAGGGTCCTCGACCTCGGTCGCGAAGTTCGCACCGCCACCCCTGCGCAACGCCGAGCGATCATCGCCCGCGACCTCCACTGCCGTGCCCCCGGTTGTCGCACACTTCCCAAACATTGTGAGGTCCATCGTGTCGACCATTGGATCAATGGCGGACGGACCGATCTGGACCGCATGGTTCTGCTCTGCGGCACTCATCACCGGCAATTCCACCGACCCGGCTATCGCATGGAACTCGATGAGCAAGCCACCTTCACCGTCCACGCACCGCAAGGCTGGACCAGAAGCTCCATTCCCGAACGAATCAACGCCTCGGGACCCTGATCAATCATGACCAACCACAGTGGATCACGGCCTTTGGACGCAACCCACCAGGGGCATGGTTCGCCTACCGTCCTGAGCGTTCTTCCTGCCCGACCGTTGCCGGCGGTAGCGTTCAGTCATGCCCACGTATCGCTCCCGCACCACCACCCATGGACGCAACATGGCCGGAGCCCGGTCGCTCTGGCGAGCCACGGGAATGACCGACGACGATTTCGACAAGCCGATCATCGCCATCGCCAACTCGTTCACCCAGTTCGTGCCCGGACATGTGCATCTCAAGGATCTCGGCCAGCTCGTGGCCGGCGAAGTCGCTGCGGCTGGCGGCGTGGCCAAGGAGTTCAACACGATCGCCGTTGACGACGGCATCGCCATGGGTCATGGCGGCATGCTCTACAGCCTCCCGAGCCGCGACATCATCGCCGACTCCGTGGAGTACATGGTCAATGCACATTGCGCCGATGCCATCGTGTGTATCTCCAACTGCGACAAGATCACCCCCGGCATGCTCATGGCTGCAATGCGCCTCAATATCCCCGTGGTGTTCGTGTCGGGCGGCCCGATGGAGGCCGGGAAGACCAAGCTGGCTGGTGAAGAGGTCAAGGTTGATCTCATCTCGGCGATCGTGAAGGCCAGCGACGATTCCTACTCCGATGAGGACGTCGCCAACATCGAGCGGTCGGCCTGTCCCACCTGTGGTTCATGTTCAGGAATGTTCACTGCGAATTCGATGAACTGTCTGACCGAGGCACTCGGTCTGTCGCTTCCCGGCAATGGCACCACGTTGGCCACGCATTCCGATCGTGAGCGCCTGTTCCGTCAGGCCGGTCGAATCGTCGTCGACATCGCCAAGCGCTATTACGAGCAGGACGATGAAAGCGTGCTGCCCCGCAATGTGGCCAATCGTCAGGCCTTCGAAAACGCCATGGCCCTCGATATCGCTATGGGTGGCAGCACCAACACCGTGCTGCACATCCTCGCGGCGGCCCATGAGGGCGGCATCGATTTCACGATGGCCGATATCGACGAACTGAGCCGCCGGGTGCCGAACATCTGCAAGGTCGCACCGGCTACCGAGCAGTATCACGTCGAAGATGTGCACCGTGCTGGCGGCA
>WLCQ01000116.1 GCA_009705225.1 Actinomycetota bacterium
CGCGACGAAGCCATCGCCGCCCACGAACCGTTCGAATGGGAACTGGTCGGCGCACTCAAGACCTCGATGCGGGCCGACGATGAATGCATCCTCATCTGGGCCATCCCCACCTGGGAGCACTGGGCCACCTACGAAAAGGCCGTGTACGCGGACCCCCGGCTGCAGGCCTGGCGCGACCGGCTCTGGGGGTCTCGAGGGTTCGAACGCTTCCTGATGTGCGATGCCCCGCTGTCGCCCATGAAGATCGGCCGCCAACCGGCCCGCTCCGATCGTGAGCCGCACTGGTCGGAGTGAGAACATCACCTCTGATATATCGACGCCCCGGTCCCCCGCTGTTTCGAACCACCGCTGACTCGAACCACCGCTGATTCGGGCCACTGGCGCTTGATGAACTCCCGCACCATCTGAACCACCACCGATAGGACCCTCCGTGCACCTCCGTGACTCTGAATCTGATGCCGAGTTCCGCGCCGAACTTCGCGCGTGGCTCGCCGATGCGGTGCCCACATTGCCGGCACCACCCGATGCCCAGGACTGGCCCGGCCGTCGTGCATACGACACCGTCTGGCAGAGCATGTTGTTCGAAGCCGGGTATGCCGGCGTGAACTGGCCCTCCGAATACGGCGGCCGTGGAGCCACCCCCACCCAGCACCTGATCTTCCTCGAGGAAGCCGCCGCGGCCAAGGCCCCCGATGTCGGAGTGGGGTTCGTCGGTCAGATGCATGCCGGGCCCACGCTCATCGCCGAGGGCACGCCCGAACAGCAGGCCCACCATCTCCGTGGAATCCTCACCGGCGAGCATGTGTGGTGTCAGGGATTCTCCGAACCCGGCGCGGGCAGCGATCTCGCCAGTCTGCGCACCCGGGCCATCCGCGACGGCGACGACTACGTGGTGAGCGGCCAGAAGATCTGGACCAGCCACGCCATGGTCGCCGACTACTGCGAACTGCTCGTGCGCACCGACCCCGATGTCCCGAAGCACAAGGGAATCACCTGGCTGATCCTGCCCATGGACACACCGGGCATCGATGTCCGTCCGCTCATGACCGTGCAGGGTTCCGCCGAGTTCGCCGAATTGTTCCTCGATGAGGTGCGCATCCCCGTGACCAACCGTGTGGGTGATGAGAACGACGGCTGGCGGGTCACCAACGTCACCCTCAGTTTCGAACGCGGCACCGGTTTCGTCGGCGAACTGCTCGACACCACCAACATCATGCGTGAACTTGTCGAGCTCGCCCAGCGCACACCACGCGGTGCCGGCACTGCGTGGGATGACGACGGACTGCGGCGCGACATCGGCGCCATCGCAGCCGAACTCGATGCGCTCTGGGCGTTCACCAAACGCAATGTGTCGCAGGGCGCCAAGGGCGGCATGGCCATGGGCTCGGGCTCTGCGTTCAAGATGAGCTACGCAACTGTCGTGCACAAACTCGGCGACATCGCGTTGCGGGTGCTTGATCGCTCCTCACTCGCGTTCGACAACATCGGCGGCGAGTCCACCGGTGCGCAGATCCATCACAAGCTCAAGGGTTTCGCCGTCGGTATCGGCGGCGGTACCTCACAGATCCAGCAGAACATCATCGCCGAGCGCGTGCTCGGCCTTCCCCGGGAGCGTTGAACCATGGATCTCGATCCGTCAGAGGACCAGCGCGAACTGCAGCAGATGATCAGCCGTTTCAGTCTCGATCGTTTCCCCGCCGATACCGTCCGTGACTTCGCCGAACCGGGTCGCTTCGATCGTTCGGCATGGCGAGAACTCGCCGAGCTCGGCACCTTCGGCATCGCTCTGCCCGAGTCTTCAGGTGGTGTTGGTCTGCGGTGGATCGACACCGTGCTCGTGCACGAGACCCTCGGGGCCGCCCTCACCCCGGGCCCACTGCTGGCCGCCACGCTCGCGGCCGGTCTCGTTCCCGGCGTGCTCGAAGGCGAGGTGGTGCCCGCCATCGTTGAACGACCGACCCACGGTGCTGTCGTCATCGAACATCTCTCAGTGGCCGATGTATTGCTCGTGATCGAGACCGACGGCGTTCGTCAGATCGACCCTTCTTCACTCGATGCAACCCTGCTGACCGAACCCACTGATCCGGCCACACCGGTGTCGGTGGTTCGTGACCTCCCCACCGGTGAGCTCATCGCCGATGCGGCAGCCGCCGAACGCCTGCGTCTGCTCGGTTCATTACTGGCCTCGGCGCAGCTCGTCGGCAATGCCGAGGGCAGCACGACACTCGCGGTGACCTACGCCAAGGAACGCGAGCAGTTCGGTCGCCCCGTCGGCTCGTTCCAAGGGCTGAAGCACCTGCTCGCCGATTGCTACGCCCGCACCGAGGTTTCGCGCTCGGCGGTGTGGGCCGCAGGTGTGCTCGTTGACGAGCCCGAGGCCGGCGATCTACGTCGAGCCGTGGCCGGTGCTCGCGTGCTCGCCGGTCGGGCCGCGGCCGAGAACGGCAAAACCTGTGTGCAGGTGCACGGCGGCATGGGCTTCACCTGGGAGGTCGATGCCCATCTGTTCCTCAAGCGGGCATGGGTCCTCGAAACCGCATTCGGTTCCATCGATGAAGCCGCCGAACTGGTGGCCGAGGCGCTCGCCGCATCACTTTCCTGATCAAACAGCGCCGTTCGCCGCGATGCCCACCATGGTCATCAGGGGGTCGGGTTCCCGGCGTCGATCAGGTCGGTGAGTTGACCGAGCGCATCGACGATTCCTCGGGTCTGGGTGCGGGTTGCGCCAAGTGACTGCTCCCAACCATGGAGATCAGCATTGACCTTCTTGGCCAATGCAACGCCCGCCGCCGTGGCTTCGACCACGACCCGGCGACGATCGCCCGGGTCGGGAAGTCGGCGAACCAACTTGGCTCGCACCAAGCGATCGATGGTGAGCGTCATGCCCCCTGTGGTGCGGCCGAGTACCTCGCAGATCGCGGTGGGTGCGCTGCGATGCTGCGGCGAGCGGCGAATGACGCCGAGCACCAAGTAGTCGGCCACGCTGATGCCGTGCGCACCGGTGACCTCAGCGAGTACCCGATCGACCGCGACATTCAGGCGTACGACATGCCCGAGCAGACCATCCGACGCGGGCTGGTCAAAAGAAGTTGAACGGGACACCGAACTCACTCGGTGATGCCGAACCGTTCGAGTCCGTAGGCTGCGATGGCATTGCCGCGCAGCACGGAGTAGCACTCCTGCGCATTCATTCCGGCCGCGGCGAAAAGCTCCCGGGCAATCTTGCGCGAATGCGGGAAGGTGCCGTCGCTATGCGGGTAGTCGGTCTCGAACAGGATCTGATCGATGCCGACATCGTGACGACATTTCAGTCCGTGGAGGTCGTCGAACACACAGCCGAAGACACGACCCTTGACCTGTTCGCTGGGGGCAATGAGCACATCATCGACATCGCCGCGACCATCGCGCCACACGGCATCCATGCGCTCGAGTTGGAATGGCATCCAGCCCACCTGGCTTTCGGCGAACGCGATCTTGAGATCGCTGAATCGCGAGAGCGTGCCGGAGAACACCCAGTCGCACAGTGACCCCTGGGCGTTCTGCGCATACATCGACATCGACGTGGCGAGCGGGGCGTCGTCGGAGGTGGTGGGCATGCTCGAGGAAGAACCGATATGCATCGACACCGTGGTGTTGGTCTCCTGACAGGCCTGCCACAGGACGTCCCACACCCCGGTGTAGAGCGAGGGCTGACCGAGTTTCGCCACGTTCTCGGAGAAGGCGATGGCGAAGCTGCCCTTGTCGGCGCAGCGGCGCATCTCATCGGCCGCCAATTGTGGATCCCACAGCGGCACGAGAGTGAGCGGGATGAGCCGACCCTTGCCCTCACCGGCGCACCATTCGTCGATGATCCAGTCGTTGTAGATACGCAGGCATTGCAGCGAGAATTCCTTGTCGGCCCGTTCGAGGAATCCCTGACCGGCGAAGCGGGGGAAGATGTTCGGATAGTTGATCGCCGCCTCGACATGGTTGGCGGTCATATCGGCCAACCGATCGGTCTGGTTCCAGGTGCCGGGGCGGAAGTCCTCGTAGACAGCCGGGATGTTGCGCTGCTGATCGCGGGGCACGCCTGCGGGCGCATGCAAGAAGCCGGTGGGAACAGCCATATCGTCGAAGAGCCAGACATCGCACCACTGTCCGTCATCGACATTGCGTTCGAAGCCGTAGTGCCCGCCCTTGAACACGAGCTTGCACTTCTCGCGCACCGTGCGGGGGCCGCGATCGCGCAGCGATGCGGGCAGCTCGCGCTGCCAGAGATCCTTCGGCTCCATGACGTGATCGTCCACGGAGATCATGAGCGGGAGTTCATGCTCCTCAGGGGTCACGCTGAGGTTGCTGCCAACGGGGGATGCGGTATTCGCCATGGGGCCTCCTTGGTCCTCGCTCATAGTAGCTTTTATGAAAGCTACTATGTCAAGTGCTACTTCGGAGTTCCGACGCCTCTGATGGGCAGGTCACACGCAGCCTTCAGGCCGAGGCGTCGCGAGATCCACTGCCGGTTCGCGGCAATCCGGGCATAGACGACCGAAGCCAGCAGGTGCACACCCGGCGCCCGTAGCAGCGCCGCTACCAATCCGCCGATGATCCCCGAGCGTCGGAGCACAGCAGCCACGCCGTCGACACCCGAGGCCGCAGCACCATCGCCCGTGACGATGATGGCCACCTCCGACAACCTTGCCAGCCGTGGGTCGTCAAGCTTGCGGGCCGGCTCATAGCTGACCGTGGAATCGGTGAACCTGGTGAGCACCCGCACACAGGCACTGCAGAATCCGCAATCGTCATCAAAGTGCACCACGAGCGGCCCGGTGGGCAGACGCGACATGCGAACAGGGCGGGGCAATGCGACACGCACGCCAACGCCAGATGCGACATGAACGATGGGTTCACCCTCGACCGGTAGTCCGGCGGAATCGGCAACGCCGGTGTTGACCGAGATCAGCTCACCATGCTCCAGCGGCCACGGCTCATGGTGCACCGCGGCGCTGAGCACCACTCCCCCGCGGGTCGTGGCATACAGACGCCAGCGCGCCGTGAGGAACGTGGCGAGCGGGTCGGTTCCAGCGTCGACCCGAACTCCGGTGCGCCGAACCACCAGCTCACCCTCGCAGCGATCAGGCCAGGTCCGCTGTACGAACCAACCGAGTCGATCGCCCTGACGGGTC
This sequence comes from Actinomycetota bacterium, assembly GCA_009705225.1. Taxonomy (GTDB): domain Bacteria; phylum Actinomycetota; class Acidimicrobiia; order Acidimicrobiales; family Acidimicrobilacustridaceae; genus Acidimicrobilacustris. The sequence continues at coordinate 5,163 of WLCQ01000116.1, forward strand.
ACCGCCACCGAACCCTTGTCGTATGGAAGTGCGAACCCGGCACGGGCCACGAGCGCGGGCAGCCAGTTGGGGACATCGAGTGAACAGAACCACACGCCGGGACCATCTGGACCAACGACATAGGTACGGACGTTGAACTCGACGAAGCGATGCGTCGTGGGGATCGGCGGAACTCCCGGTATGCGCAACTCGTCCATCTCGAATCCGACCAGCGACACCCACGCCTGCCCGTCATAGAGATCGGGTTCGAGCTCCGGCGGCAGCAGTGCCTGCACGGCCGCCGGATCGATGGGCCAATGGGCGAACGTGACATCACGCCATTGCTGGGTCATCACTGCCCGATCGATCGTGAACGGGCAGTGCCCCGCTTCGTCGATCGTCGGTTCAGTTCGGCTCATAGCACCACGGTACCGGCATCAGTCTGCGGAATCCCCGGCTCGGGCGCGAACGACTAGAACAACACGATGGATCAGATCGAACAACTTCGGATCGAGAGCGAGGCCCTGCTCACCGCCGCTCGCACTGCCGGGCTCGACGCCCCGATCGAACACTGCCCGGGCTGGGACATGCAGCGTCTGGTCAGCCACACCGCAAAGGTGTTCCAACGCACTGCTGTGGTCGTCGAAGAGGGGCTCATGGCGCCGCCGGCCAACGACCGGTTCACCCAATTCGCCAAGGACGAAGCAATCTTCGATCAGTTCGCCGAGGTGCTCGAAGATCTCGCCGACGCACTCGGGAACGCTGTGCCCAACGCCCCGAGTTGGAACTTCAGCGGCGAGAACCTCACCAATGCGTTCTGGGTCCGGCGAATGGTGAACGAGGCCGCCGTGCATCGTTGGGATGCTCAGCACGCCGCCGGACGCGCCGAAGGGTTCGCGCCCGAGCTGGCCGTCGACATCATCGACGAGTTGTTGTTCGTGCTCATGCCGGTGCTGTCGGCCAAGAAGAACCCCGAGCTGTCGGCCAGCTTCCACTTCCACTGCACCGATACCGAGGGGGAGTGGCTCACGACGTTCACCGCCGGATCGCCGGTCACCACCCGTGAACACGCCAAGGGTCAGCTGGCAGTTCGCGGTCCCTCGAGTTCGCTGTGCCTCTGGGCATGGAACCGCCTGCCCGCCTCTGAGGGTGGGCTCGAAGCTCTCGGCGACACCGACCTGCTCGAAGCCTGGGCCAGCGTCGTTCCGTAATCACCCGCTGTCAGTCACCCTGGCCCGCCGCGCTCAGCGCAGCAGCCACCACCAGAGGCTGAAGCACACCGTCGCAGTGCTCAGAACAAGTCCACCGATGAGAATCGGACGGGAGATCTCGCCGTGCTCGTTCTCGGGGATGCGGGCTCGAACATTGGCAAGGAGTCGATGGGCGAACGGCACATCTCGCGACAGGATGGCGAGGCCGGCGGCGAGCACCAACATGCCCGGTCCGGGTAGCGGGATGAGGAACAGACCCACAAGGCACACCACGCTGCCGGCAGCGATGCGCAGGGCCCGAACGATGAGATTGCGACGGACCTCCTCGCGGGTCTCCTCGCGAGCATCGACCTCGAGTTCCGTCTCGATGAGCACTTCCTCGAGGCTCTCCAGGGCCTCGCCGAACTTCTCGCGGTCGGTCACTTCACGGCCTTGCGTCGTCGAAGAAGCGAGCGGTCAACCGCCTTACGCAGTTCCTCGGTGACCACAATGACCAACGCGATCCCGATACAGACACCGATCTGTGTCGCACTGAGGTCGACCGTTCGGAAGATCTCCCGCAGCGGCTCGACCTTGACCACGCAGAGTTGGATGACCACCAGAACCCCAACCACCACTCCCAAGGAGCGATTCGGGGTCCGACGCCGGAAGATCGATTCGGTCTCGGTGCGAGCATTGAACACATTGAACAACTGCTGGAACACGAAGGTCATGAACATCATCGTGAGCACCAACTTCGCCTGGGGCGAGAAGGACTCGTACTCGTTGGCGAAGTCACCCACCGAAAGGTCGTAGTGCTGCAACGACCCCCAGAACAGCAGCAGCAGACTCGCAGCCATGACTGCGCCGGTGAACACGATGCGCAGGATCCGCCCACCGGTGAGGATGGCCGATCCGGGAGCGACCGGCGGCCGTTCCATGACGCGATCGTCGGGAGTATCAGTGCCCAGCGTGATGGCGGGCGGGCCATCAGCGATGAGATTGACCCACAGGATCTGCAACGGCGTGAACGGCACCGGCCATCCCAACAGCGAAGCGCCAAGAATGGTGGTGATCGCTGAAACGTTGGTGGAGAGCTGGAACCGCACGAACTTGATGATGTTGTCGTAGATGGCCCGGCCACCCTTGACCGCCTCAACGATGGTGGCGAAGTTGTCATCGGCGAGCACCATGTCGCTCGCCTCCTTGGTGACCTCGGTGCCGGTGATCCCCATGGCCACGCCGATGTCGGCATGGCGGAGCGCGGCGGCATCGTTGACGCCATCGCCCGTCATGGCCACGATCTGGCCGCTGGCCTGCAGAGCGGTGACAACCCGCACCTTGTGCTCGGGTGACACCCGGGCGAACACGCCGATGCCACCGACACGCTCGGCCAGTTCGTCATCACTCATCGCGTCGAGTGCCGCACCAGCGATGACATCGCCGGTGATGCCGAGCTCGGCGGCGATAGCCCCGGCGGTGGTGGCGTGATC
>WLCQ01000117.1 GCA_009705225.1 Actinomycetota bacterium
GTGGGACGACATGCTCGCCGTCGATCTCACCGGCACGTTCAAGACCATGCGGGCGGTCGTCCCCCACATGATGGAGCGTCGCTACGGCCGGATCGTGGCCACGTCCTCGATGGCGGGCCGCATGGGTAACCCGAACCTGTCGCATTACGTGGCGGCGAAGTGGGGGATCATCGGCATGGTCAAGACCCTGGCGATGGAGATGGCCAGTCGCGGGGTCACGGTCAATGCGGTCTGCCCTGCGGCGGTCGACACGCCGATGCTGCAGAACCCGGCGATGTACTCCCTGTTCTGCCCCGATCTGGAGGCACCGACCCGGGCCGACGTCGTGCCGCGCTATCAGGCCATGAACCGCATGGGTCAGGCATGGCTGGCCCCGGAGGAGGTGTCGCGGGCGGTGTTGTTCCTCGCCGCGGATGCCGCGAGCGGCATGACCGGTCAGGTGGTCGAGATCAGTCTCGGGAGCGCTGCGGGCCAGCACTGAATCCGTCGACGAATGGCGAGGATCCTCGGTGGCGCAGCCCGTCGGTGTCGCACCCGATGAGTAGGTTTCTCCCATGGCGTTCCATCTGACCGTGGCGGGGTCGCTGGAGCCTCTGGCCGATGCACTGGCCGAGGTTCTGGCCCAGCCCCTTCCCGGTTCCGATCCTTTTGAATCCGAACTCGTCGTCGTCCCCGGCGAGGGTGTCAAGGCCTGGCTGCGGGCCCGTTTGTCGCGCCAACTTGGTGCGGCGGATCTTGCGAACGGTGGTCTTTCGAATGGTGGTCTTTCGAATGGAATAGTCGCCAACATCGATCACGTCTTTCCAGCCACGGTCGTGCACGCCGCGCTCGGCGACGATCTCGAGCTCGGTATCTGGACAACCGGCCCGCTCACATGGGCGGTCCATGAGGTGCTGCAGGCCCGTGCCACCGAGTTCGGGCAACGCCCCGATGCTCTGCGGGCTCGTGCCATCGCCGATCTCTTCGACCGTTACACCCTTCATCGTCATCGCATGGTGGTGCAGTGGTCCGAGGGCCGCGATGTCGACTCCACTGGTTCGGCACTCGAGCCGCATCAGTTGTGGCAGCCAGCGCTATGGCGGGCTGTACAGGAGCACCTCAGCCCCGACTCATCGCATCTCGTGCCCACCGATGCCCAACGCATGGTCGAGCGCACCGACCAGCTCCGGGCCGGCACCTATCAGGTCGGTCCGCATCCGCATCTGCGTCAACGGGTGTTCCTGTTCGGTCTGGCCAGTCTGCCGTCCTCGCATCTCGAGGTCATCGCTGCGCTTTCCACGCAACTCGATGTGTATGTGTATGCCCCGGCAGCCTCTGCTCAGCGTTGGGTGCATGTCCGCGACCAGCTCGAACCGCAGCTCGCCCTGCCGGTAGGTCGCGGCGACCCCCGCATGCCCAGCGGCGTCGGGCACCCGCTCGTCACCACCTGGGGTCGGGCATCACGCGAGTCGCACGCACTGCTTCTCGACGCCGCCTCGCATGTTCCCGCCACTGTCGTGGCGCCCGCTGCCATCGCCGCATTGCCCGAGCCATCCTCGGTGCTGGTCCGACTCCAGCACGACATCCGCGCCGACCTCGCACCGGTGGAACCGGCTGCCCGACCCGAGCTCGCCGCATCCGACACCAGTATTCGTTGGCACCGCGCCCATGGCCCCGCTCGTCAGGTCGAGATCCTGCGCGATCAACTGCTCCATCTCTTCGCCGAAACCGATACCGCCGGCTCTCCGAAGTTCACGCCCCGCGATGTCGCGGTGTTGTGTTCCGATATCGCAAAGTTCGCGCCGCTGGTCGAGGCCACCTTCGCCGGCGATCCCGAGCGCGGGGTGCCGCGCATACCCGTGCGCATCGCCGACCGAACCATCCGTCAGCAGAGCGCCTTGCTCGACACCGCCGGTGCACTGCTCGATCTTCTCGACGGTCGCTTCCGGGCTAGTCAGGTTCTCGAGTTCGCCTCTCGTCCACCCGTCGGTTTGCGATTCGGTCTCGTGCCCGATGCCATCTCACAGCTCGAGGGTTGGGCTGCCGCTACCAATGTGCGCTGGGGGCTCGACAGCACCGACCACGCCCGATTCGGACTTCCCGCCGATCTCACGGCGCACACCTGGCAGGCCGGTCTCGATCAATTGCTCATCGGTTCCACCATGACCGACGCTGGCCCACGACTCTCCTCTGTGGGCGTGGCGCCGTACGCCGAACTCGAGGGCGACAACGTCGAAATCGCCGGAGCCTTCGCCGATCTGCTGCACGAACTTCGACGCACCACCACTGCATTACGTCGCGACACCACTGTGCGCGACTGGAGCGATCTTCTGCTTGAGGGCCTCCATGCGTTATGCGACACCAGCCCCGACGACTCCTGGCAATGGCGTGATGTCGAGTTCGCCATCAACGGCTTCCGTGATGACGCGAAGGTGGGCGAAGGTTGGCGCAGCACGGTCGTGCCCGCCGCCGAACTCGCCGCGCTCATGCGCATTCGGCTCGACGCCAGTGGTGGTCGCCCGCGGTTCGGTACCGGCTCGGTCACGGTGTCCTCGCTCACCGCACAGCGCGGTGTTCCGCATCCCATCGTCTGCCTGCTGGGCATCGACGACGATCTCGGCTCTGGCGCCGTGCCCGCCGCCGAGGACCTCATCGCCAACAACCCGTGCATCGGCGATCGCGATCCCCGCAGCGAACAACGCGCCCAATTGCTCGATGCCGTGCTGTCGGCCGGCGAGCATCTCGTGCTGGTCAGCACCGGCCGCGATGTCCGCACCAACCAACCGCTCTCACCGGCGGTGGCCGTGGCCGAGTTCATCGATGCTGTCGACGCCACGGTGCAGGATCCCGATCGTGATCGGGCCTCCGGCGGGCTCACCATCGATCATCCCCGGCAGGCCTGGTCCGATACAGCATTCCTTCCCGGCCAACTTGGCGTTCCCTCGGCATGGAGCTTCGATCAAGGTGCGCTCAAAGCTGCGCTTGCCCGTCGTTCCGATGCGGCGCGTGCTCCGTTCCTGAGCGGTCCATTGGCACAACCTGAGCCGCATGCCGAAGTCGATCACTCCGATGGCGTTGCCACCGCTGCTTCCGTTTCCGCCGCCTCGGTTCCCACGGTGTCACTCGAGCAGCTCCGCTCGGCGGTCGAGAACCCCGCACGCGCCCTGCTGCGTGATCGTCTGGGCCTCACCCTCACCAATCCTGAGGAACTCGGCGACGATCAGATCCCGCTCACGCTCGCCGGCCTGCAGGAATGGGGCATCACCAACTCTCTGCTGAAGGCTCGCCTCGGCGGCAGCAACCGTTCGTCGTCATCGTCGTCATCGTCGTCATCGTCGTCATCGTCGTCATCGTCGTCATCGTCGTCATCGTCGTCATCGCCCGCATCGGACAGCGCGTCCAGTGTCATTTCCACCGGCATGTCGACCGATCCTTCCAGTGCCGATCAGATCTGGGAGGCCCACGAACGAGCCCGCGGTTCGGTGCCACCCGGCCGGTTCGGCGACGTCACCATCGCAACTGTGGGCAAGCGGGTCACCGGTTTGCTCTCGGTGCTTTCGACTGAGCTCGACGGTGTGCCCTATGAGCCGTCCACCATCGCCGTTCGCCTCGATCTCGCTGCATCTCTCGGCACGATCATCGAGGGCAATGTGCAGGGCGTGTGCGGCGACACGGTCGTGGCCATCTCTCCGTCACGCCTCAAGCCGGTTTCCATTCTCACGGCGCTCATCGATCTCGCCGCGCTCACGCTTCACGATCCCAACCGGGCTTGGAGCCTTCTCGCAATCGGGCGCGAGTCTGAGGGCGATTCAATCGCTGCCCGTCGAATCTCGATGCTCGACCCAACGTGTGCGCTCGATGCGCTCACGGTGTTCCACGATCTCCGCCTGCGAGCGCTCACTGATGCCATTCCCGCCTTCGCCGCTACGACCCAGGCGGTATTCGCCGGCGATCTCACTGCGGCAGCCAAGGCATGGTCACCTGCCTACGACTCCGGTGGCAAGGGTGAGCGCGGGGATCGCTGGATCAGCTTCATCCCCGAGTTCGATGTCGACTTCACCGACCTTGCCGCACTGCCGGCCCGCCTCAACGAACCCGACGCCGCCGAACCCGCGTCGGGTAATTCCGACCCGACCGATCGCAATGCAACCGACGGCGGTATCGAAAGATCCCCTGGCACTCGTCTCGACTTCTGGGCCGAGCGGCTGTGGGGCACCGTTGCCCGCCTCGCCGCGGTCGAGGAACTGAGTGTCGAGCAATTGAGTGTCGATGCCACCGATGCCGCGGCATCCGATTCCGATGGTTCCGCCGATGACTGATCACGAGTACGAAGCCTTCGATCTCGCCGGCCCACTCCCCACCGGTATCACTCTGCTGCAGGCCAGTGCCGGCACTGGAAAGACCTTCGCATTGGCCGCGCTCGCTGTGCGCAGTATCGCCGAGCTCGGCCTTTCGGCCTCCGAACTCTGCGTCGTTACCTTCACCGAGGCCGCCACCTCCGAACTTCGCGGCCGCATCCGCGAGCGCATCGCCGAGGCGATCGCTCACCTCGAGGCCACAGCGCACCTCGATCCCGACGTTGCAATCACCACCGACCCAGTCCTCATCGCACTGGGGCGTGGTACCGACGGACAACCGATCGAGTCTGCTGAGCACCTGTTGCGGCTCGCTCGGTTGCGCACTGCGCTCGACGAATTCGACACCGCCACGATCTCCACCATCCATGGGTTCTGCAGTCGCGTGCTGGCCATCGCTGGTGGCGCTTCGGCCGACACTCCCATCAGTTCCGACACCGATCACATCGTCGAGCTCATCAACGACCTGTTCGTTTCGCGCTTCAGTGGCAGCACCCCGGCTCCCGTCACGCCGGCGCAGCTCCTGCGTGCGGTCGAGACCCGTCTCAAACTCCCCGATGCCCGTTTGTACCGCTGGAACGTCGACGACCCCGGCCCGAATGCGGGTGCCAGGGTACGGAATGAGTTCACTCGTTCGGGCAAGATCGCTGTCGTTGCCGATCTCGTCGATGAAGTCGTTGAACTCGTGCTGCAGCAACGCACTGATCAGCGGCGTCGCACCTACGACAGCCTCATCACCGACGCCCGCGCCCATATCGTCAGTTCCGATGGCGTCGGCACCGTCGCTTCGTTGCGGGCCCGGTTCTCCCTCGTCATGATCGATGAGTTCCAGGACACCGATCAGGTGCAGTGGTCGATGTTCCGCACCGCGTTCCTCGACAGCAACTCTCAGGGCATCAGTTCCCCGGTCACGAGTTCCCCAGTCACAACGGTGTTGGTGGGGGACCCGAAGCAGTCGATCTATCGGTTCCGCTCGGCCGAACTCTCCGCGTATCTCGGTGCTCTCGAGTACGCCCGCACCAATGGCCGGGTGTTCAGCCTGCGGGTCAACTGGCGTTCCGACCGAGCAGTGCTCGACGGGCTCGATCACCTCTTTGGCGGGCTTGCCTTCGGCGACCCGCGCATCGTGTTCGAATCCGTCGACGCCGCGCCCGATCATGACGTCTCGCCGTTCGCCATCGCGGGTGCTCCGGCCACTGCTGCTGTCGAGCTCCGCACGATCGGCGTGAGCGGAGCCCCTGCGGCCAGAACCGTGGCCTTCGCCGATCTCGTCGCCGAGATCATCCGGCTGCTGAACACCGCCACCATCGAGCGCGACGGCATCGCCCAGCCATTGCGTCCTTCCGATATCGGGGTGCTGGTTCGATCCAATGCCGATGCGTCGCGATGCGCGCGGGCCCTCAACGAGGCCGGAGTGCCGGCGGCCAGCAGTTCCGCCGACAGCGTGCTCGGCAGCACCGCGGCCCGACACTGGCGTTGGCTGGCCGACGCTCTGGCCCGGCCCTCATCGGCGAGCCTCGTGCGCACCGCCGCCACCACCTGGTTCATCGGCCTCGACGGTCCTTCCATCGCTGCGCTCACCGACGAGCGTCTCTCCGAACTGATCGAGCAGGTCCGCGGGTGGGCCACTGATCTCACCGAAGGTGGACTCCCGCGGCTCATGGCATCGTTGCGAGCCGGAGGGCTGGCCGGTCGGGTGCTCGCCGCGCCATCCGGCGAACGGGATCTCACCGATCTCGAACACATCGCCGAGCTGCTGCAGAGTGCCACCAGCGGCCGTCCAATTTCGCCGGCCGCTCTCAGCGATCTCCTCACCGGCATGAGCGCCGGCGCCGGCGATACCGAAGCCGAGTCCACCGAACTGCTCGGTCGTCGTATCGATCGCGACGACGACACCGTCAAGGTGCTCACCCTGCATAAGGCCAAGGGCCTCGAGTTCCCGGTGGTGCTGTGTCCCACGCTCTGGGCCGCACCTTCCGGTTCGCGGGGATCGCTCAAGCATGGCGAGGTCGGCGGGCAGCGGCTCATCGAGATCTGCAAGCTCGCGTCCAACGCTGAGCCCCTCAAGGGTTACAAGGATGTTGTGGCCGCCGACAAGCAGGAGACCGACGGCGAGGAACTCCGGCTTATCTATGTCGCGCTCACCCGGGCCCGGCATCGTCTCGTCGTGTGGTGGAACCCGCCAGCCAGCGGTCAACCTCCACTGGCCACGGTGCTCGGCGCTGCCATCGGCACCGATGCGAAGAACGTCGAAGTTGCGGCACTGGTCGCTGCCTCCAACGGCACCATCTCCGAAGTTGCTGCTGTTTCTGGCCCACCGCCGGCGCTGGCGCGTGCCGCGGTCCCCACCCCCACACTTGAAGTTGCGTCGATTTCCCGAAACCTGCGTGACGATTGGCGCATCTGGTCGTTCACCGCCATCAACTCCGCATCGGGCGATCACGCGTCGCCGTCAGCGCCCGGCGCTGCTGTTTGGCAGGTTCAGCCCGAGGCGGCACCGCTGCTCGGCGGGGCCGACGAGTTCGCCGGCGACGACCCGGAAACGCTCGACCCCGCGACGCCAGCGCTCACGCCATTGCAGAGCGCGCCCGCCGGCCCGGCGTTCGGCACGCTGGTCCACTCCGCGCTTGAACGTGTCGATTTCACGAGTGGTGAACTCGATGCCGAACTCACCAGTGCGTGTGCTGCGCTCATGAACCACCGACCGCTCGCCATCGCTCCTGCCGCACTGGCCTCCGGGCTCATCAACGCGTTGCAGGCACCACTGGGTGGTCCGCTCGGATCCACATCGCTGGTCGAAGTTACTCAGGTCGATCGTCGCAACGAACTCGATTTCGACCTACCCCTCGCCGCCTTCGACGCGAGCAAGATTGCATCGGTCATGCTCGACCACCTGCCCAGCACCGACCCCTTGCACCCCTGGTTCGTCGAGGCCGCAGCCGGTGCACTCGATGTTTCCCTCGACGGAATGCTCACTGGCTCCATCGATCTCGTGGCTCGCACGGTCATCGGCGATCAACCCTGCTTCTGGATCGCTGATTACAAGACCAACCTCATCCGTACCGGCGACTACTCCGGTCCTGCGCTCGCCACCGCGATGCATCACAGTGGCTACGCCCTGCAGGCCACCATCTATCTGGTCGCCCTGCATCGCTTCCTGCGCTGGCGTCTCGGTGCTGCGTACGAACCGCAGTCGCAGTTGCTCGGTGCGGCCTATCTGTTCCTGCGCGGCATGGACCCCGCCAATGACAGCGCCGATCCTGCCGGCGTGCACTGGTTCCAACCGCCACTGGCGGCCATCGAAGCCCTTGATCTCCTCTTTGCTACGGGAGCCGCATCATGAGCGCACCATCAGCGGTTCCCGGGGCTGGTTCCACCGGCACTACCGCCTCTGCATCAGCCGGCTCCGGCAACGGGCCCGACTGGGTAGCACTGCTGCGGCCA
>WLCQ01000118.1 GCA_009705225.1 Actinomycetota bacterium
ATTCACCCAGGTCTGACGAAGATCCGAACCTGTGAAATCGGTGCGCGTCAGCGTCGTGTACGCCAAACCCTCACCCGACATCCCCGACAAATTCGAATTCACAATCCGTGCGTCAGTCAGATTCGCATTCCGCAACGACGCCCCAGTGAACGTCGCACCCGACAAATCAGCACCAGTCAGATTCGCCCCACCAAAATTGGTATTCGTCAGATTGAACCCGGAAAGATTCCAACCACGGAGGTCCTTGCTGCTCAGATTTGCGCCCGAAGCAACAGCCGTTCCGGTGGCGATGTAGCCGCGGGCGGTCGCTGAGGTTCCCCAGGAGTTCGTCGCAGTGACCGTTGCAGTATGGGAAACACCATTGGTGAGGCCAGTGAACTGCGAACTCGTCGTTGCAGCACTCACCGAACGGCAGGTGGCGTTAAGACACACGGTGTATCCGGTGATCACTGAACCGCCAGAAGCCGCAGAGCCGCTCCAACCAACGGTGACTGTTGTGTTCCCGACAGTCATCACCACCGGAGTGGGGGCCGAGGGCGCCGTAATTGGCGTGATCGAACTTGTACCTGCCATTGAGTTCCCAGCGGCGTTGACCGCAACCACCGACGGCGAATACGCAGTGTTGGAAACCCCAGTGAAGGTTGCTGTAATTGCAGACGCGCCGAGGCTCTGACAGATCAGAGAAGTCAAACACACCCGATAACCCGTGACAGCCGAACCGCCATCGGAACTCGGGGCTATCCAGTCGAGCACAATCGTGCCGGCATTCGGATTGCTCGCCGACACTGCGGGAGCGGTGGGAACCGTGCGGGCAGCGCTCGCAGACGTCACCGCCAAGGACACCCCGTCGACGGTGATCGCGGCAACCGAAACGTTATGACTCTCACCATTGATCAGCGAGGTGAAGGTCTGCGATCGAACATCGGCGGCAACATCACTGCACGTACTGTCGAGACAGACTCGGTAACCAGAGATACTGCGGCCACCAGTGTCCGCTGGCGGGGCCCAAGAGATTCCGATTGTGGTGTTACCGGGAGTGACGAGAACACTCGAGGGAACGCCTGGTCCGGTACCGGCCGGCAAGGTTCGGAGGAGAGCCGACGCGGCGGAGGTTTCCGACGTTCCATCGGCATTGCGAGCCATGACCTTCACGTAATACGGACGCGACGGACGAAGACCCTCAATCGTGCACGAGGTTCCGCTCACTGACGTGGCGCAAGATCCGGAGGTCGGAGTCGTGTACGAGCCATTGCGCGTCGACGAGAAAGTGATGTCGTAGCCAGTGACGGGGTTCCACACAGCGCTCGGAGCAACCCATGTAACCGTGAGGTTGTCGGCGCCAGCCGAAACCAATGTTGGGGTTCCGGGAACAGGAGGCGAAACGGCGATGGGGACGGTTGCGAGACCAGCGCCGGCGAACAAACCGCTTCCGGCGATCATGCTGAAGGAACCGGCAACTGCGAGTTCGGTGGGCGAAACAAGTTTGAGCGAAGAGACAGCTGCATCGGCCGACGGCGCCCAGCTCCCCACTGCACCGCTTCCAGCGGCGTCGATAACCGCCAGATACTTGCGGGAGGTGGCCGAACCACCCACCGGCGTGACCGACGTGAACGCCCCACCGAGGTAGACCTTTGAACCGTTCACGACAATTGCGTCAACACGTTCGTTGAATGCCGGCTTCCAATCGGTGAATACCCCTGCAGTCGTGACTGCCGCGATCCGGTTTCTACTCACCCAAGCATTACTGATGTAGACCTGCGTGAAGTAGCCGCCGACGTAGACCGTTGTGTCGGCAACAGCGAGGGAAGTCACGGCGTTGTCGAACGATGGTGCCCAGGAGTTGAGGGAACCAGCGCTCGCCAGGTTCACCGAGGCAGCACGCCGACGGGTGGTCCATGACCCTGACCCGTTCTTGGCCTGCGTGAAGGACCCGCCCACGTAGAGCGTGTCTCCGACCAACTGCAAGGTTCGAACCGCGTCATCGAATCCAACCGAGAGCGCACTCAGCGTTCCGGTGCCAGTCGTGCTGATTCCCGCGAGGTTGTAGCGCAGGGTCGCGCTGCCACCCACCGGTGTGATGTAACTGAATGGTCCACCCAGATAGAGAGTGGAACCGCTCACCACGAAGGTGTTGACCGATCCGTTTGAGACTGGAGCCCAAGACGTGAGAGTCGCTCCGTCGAGACTGAAGGCAGCAAGGTAGCTGCGGTTCGTAGCAGTGCCACCCATGCCGGTGGCGGTCGTGAATGCGCCGCCAACGAACACTCGTGAGTCGGCGACAGCCAACGCTGCCACAGCGCCGTTCACGCTCGGAGCCCATGATGTGAGTGCGCCGGACGAGTCGAAGGCTGCGAGTCGGTCGCGAACAGACCCTCCAAGCATCGTGAATGCACCGCCGACGAATGTGGTCTGCCCGGAAAGCAAAATCGTCGACACCTCACCGTCGGCACTTAGGTTCCAGTTGTTGAGCGAACCACCGGTACGAGCGAGCGAAGCAATGTTGTCGCGACTTGTCGCGGTTCCACCAGCAGGTGTGACAGAGGAGAACTTCCCGCCGATGAGAAGATCCGACGACGAAGCTTCGATCGTCGACACAGAACCGCTGACCGCCGGCGCCCAGTCACGAAGGGTGCCCACGCCTTCAGTTCCTACGAGACCCAGCGATGAACGTGGCTTCGCCGCGCCGACGCCGCCCGACATCGACGTGAAGTTCCCTCCGACGTACACCTGAATGCCGAAAACCTTGAGGGCGGAAACCGTGCCATCGACCGATGGTGCCCACGAGGTGAGCGTTCCGGTCGTGTCCGCGCTGATGGCGGCGAGGCGTCCTCGAGGAGTGGCCGATCCACCGACCGGGGTGATGGAAGTGAAGGAACCACCGATATAGAGCGTCGAGTCAACGAGCGTCATCGCCGCGACGTTCCAGTCAGCGGCCGGAGCCCAGTCTGTGAGCGAGCCCGATCCGGTGGCCGAGAACGCTGCGAGGCGCGAACGAGACGCAACAACCCCCCCTCCGAGCGCGACCGAGGTGAATCCACCGCCGACATAGACCGTGGTGTTCGTGGCTACCAGCGCGAAAACCGTGTTGCTGACCGACGGCGCCCAGGAGCGCACCGAGCCATCCGCACCGAAGGCAGCTAAGCGGGAGCGGTTCGCGCTGGTACCACCGGAGGAGGTGACCGAAGTGAACGATCCGCCGACGTACACAGTTGTACCGACTACCGAAATCGTACGAACCGCATCAGAAGCACTCGGGGTCCAGCCTGAATCCACCGTGCCATCGCCGAGGATGTGAGCCACTCGCGTGTGTACTTCCCCACCGACTGCAGTGAACGTGCCGCCGATGTAGAAACCACCAGCACCATCAGGCGCGCTGGCGAGCACCGTGCCCCCGGTGACAGCGGGGAATGCACGCTTCACCTCCCCGTCGGATCCGACGCCAGCTCCAGCTCCGGTCTGCACTCCCCAACGGGTGAAGGATCCCCCCACGTAGGTCGTTCCTGTGGCTGAGTCGACTGCCGTGGCAGTGACCGCGCCGTTCGGACCGATGGGGAGCAATGGAGCAGATGCTGCTGTTGCAGCCTGCGCCGGCACCAGGACGAACAACGAAGCGAGGAGCGTGAGCAGTGTGCCGAAGGCCGCCAACCTGCGTGAACGGTGTCCTTTCGCCTCACTGGGCGATGTCGGGGTGTCGGTGAGCACAGCTTGTGGCATTGAATTGGCTCCTACTAAAGATTTGATCTCTGCAGAATAGAGGTCGGAAAAATCCTTAGCAAAGTTTGGAAAAGGTTTTACAGACGCCCTCAGCGAGTCACCACATCACCGACGGGAGTTGGGTCCAAACGCCGATCCACTCATCGGCGCAGTACGTCCCGGGCCTCCACTGCGATCCGCTGCGACACCGGTACGGCGACCTGCGCTCCCCGATCATCTTGCACCCCGATAATGCCGAAACTCTGCGTGGAGAAGTCAACCCACGGGTAAAAGCCCTTGCCTCCGTTCCCGCTCACCACGACGGTCCGCCCGTCGGCATCCACCACATCAGGCCAGCACCCAAGCCCGTATCTCGGTATGCGGGTGATGCCCACAGCGAAGTCACGATCAGTGTCATAACCACCGATCTGGTTCTGCACGAGTTCCTCAATCGAGTGTCGGGAGAGCACTCGTCGGCCATCACTCTCCCCGTGATCGAGGATCATGGAAAGAAACTTCAGATAGTCGTCCGCCGTTGTCCGCACGCCCGCAGCCGGACCGGCACCGCCGGGCGCACCCGGCCAGACCGTCGAAGACATACCGAGCGGACCAGTGATGCGATCGCGCACGACCGAGGCGAAGTCAGCCCGGCCCAGAACTTCGACGAGGCGACCGAGAACATGGAAATCAGCGTTTCCATACGAGTAGGCCGAACCTGCAGGAAACTCCCGGGGAGAGCGCGCGATGAGTTGCACACACGCATCGAGCGGCCCGCCATTCCATAAGCAGTCCCGGTCACGGACACCCGAGGTGTGGTTGAGCAACTGGCGCACGGTGATGCTGGGAGCATCGTCGGCAAAATCGGGAAGCCATCCACCGATGCCAGTATCGAGTGTGAGTGAACCATCGTCGACAAACGTCATGAGCGCTGCTGCGGTGAGCCACTTGGTCGACGAAGCCACCGATAACGGGGTGGAGACGTCGACGCTGCCAACCGAGTACGAATGCACGACTTCGCCGCCACGAACCACCACCACGGTTCCGCCGGCGAGACCCGCCGATCTGACCCGTTCCCGAAGCATTGCATCGGTGACGTCGAACGCCGTTTCCGGGAGCGGTACCGGTGTCGACACCGTCGTCTGGGAGATCGGCGGGTTCGATGAACCAACCGTGCTGCTTGAGGTTGCCGGGTCGAACTTCTCACCCGGGGTCGAGCTGCCACATGCTCCGAGGACAAGTGCGACCACGAAGAGCATGGCCATCTTCACGCCGATCGGGGTGGCTGGCATCCCAGAGCCACGCAGGGTCAATGATCCAAACCTTCGAGATGCGCGGTCTCGTTGAAGCTATGCAGCACTCCCCCATGAGGTGTCGTGCCGATGCGAGAGATTGATGCCGGCGCGACCCAGAGTCGCCAGGCCGTGAGGTCGTCAGCGCCCAGCGCCCAGCACACCGCCGCCTTGATCGGGGACACATGGGTGACGATCACGGTCGTGCGATCGGCGGCCGAGCCATCGGCGATCAGATCCTCGAGCGCAGCGCGCACCCGAACCCCCAACTGCCGGATCGACTCGCCGCCGGGCGGAGCAAAGTCGAGGTCAGAACGCCAAGCCTTCCAGGTCTCCGACGGGATCTCCCCGAGCGGGCGACCGTCGTACTCGCCGTAGTCGAGCTCGATCCAACGCTCATCGACGATCGGTTCCACGCCGAATGCCGCAGCGGTCTCCCGGGTGCGCAGCAGCGGGCTACAGATCACGCGGTCGACCCGGCCGTAGGAAGCCGCCATCGCCCGGGCCTGCATCTGTCCCAGATCATCGAGGGGAGGATCGAGACGGCCAAGAAGAAGTCCCGAGGCGTTATGGGCGGTACGACCGTGGCGGACGATATGGAGCACGCAGTGTTCCTAACAGGTCGGGGGTGACTCAACGACCCGGGTGAGATGGCCGGTGCGAATGAAGCGACTGCGCTTGACCGGATCAGTGAAGTCGAACGCCCGCCACGCCCAGACAACACAGGCGGCGCCGATCAGTTCGAGCAGGATGCCCACCCCGAAGGAATGGCCGAACTCCGGCAGCCCGGTCCACACATCGCCCGATCCAATATCGGTTCCGAGGAACGGGAACCAGAAGACCTCCTTGCGGGCCCAGATTCCGTCGAGCACCAGATGCATCAGCATGCCGATGGCCACCCCGATCCAGCGTCGGCGCACAAGGCGACGCTTCTGCGTCGCCAACATGATGATTGTGAGGAGCGCCACTGGCGCCAGAAGCGTGTGCAGCAGCCGTGGGCCACCGAACACGAACTCTCCGATCGGAAGCACCGAACCGAGCATGACCAAGCGGTAATCGAGCGCGGGTGTCCGGAACACCCACCAAACAAACACGAAACTGACGCCGGCGAACCAGAGGATCATCGGACGAGAAGACAACCGCAGTCAGGACAGTGCACGATGGCATCGGCTGGCTGGCGGCGCAGCTGGTCGACCTCCGCAGCGGCAAGCGAAATATGACAACCAAGACAGGTCGACCCTGTGAGCCGGGCGACAGCAACTCCACCGTGCAGCGGGCGGAGGCGCTCGTACTCGACCAGCAGGTCGGCATCGACTCCGACAACGAGGGGCTCTCGTGCGGCAGCCACCTTTGCGGCCTCGGCGTCGAGTTCCTCCGCATGTTCGGCAAGTGTTATGCGCACCCGCTCAGCCTCGGCCTCGATCTCAGCGACGGAATCCTCACCGGCGCCGAGCAGTTCATCAAGTGGCTCGATCTGTTCCATCAGTTCGAGGACCTGATCCTCAAGCGTTGATCGACGCCGGTTCAGCGATTCGAGGTCGGCCTGGAGCGCCTGCGCCTCCTTTGGCGAGGTCATCGAGCCTCCATAGAGCTGCGAGTCGACCGACGTGATCTTCGCTGACACCGTGGCAATCTCATCCTCAAGGCGTCGCTGGTCGCGTTGCAGATCGGCCCGTTGCTGGCTCGGCTCCACGAACGCCTTCCGCTTCTCGGCCACCACCGCGGCAAGACGCTGCAATTCTGCTTGTTCGGGCAGGTTGGCGCGACGGTGACGCAACTGATCGGCAGCGGTGTCGTTCGCCTGAAGTTCCAGGAGGTGATCAAGAGCGCTCATGTCTCAAGCTTCACCTATCGCGGCGCCGAGCGCAGCATCGACGCCCCGGCCAGATACGCCGCCACCCTTCGCACCTAGCGACCACCCCGCCGGGTCGTGGTCGGGGTAGTCGCTGTGGTCGTAGTGGTTGAGCTCGTCGATGGCGGGACGATGACGAACGGTCGACCGGGATTTGGTGAGGTCGGCGTGGTCGGCTCCGCATCTGGGTCGCGATAGCCCCCACCATTGAGAATCCCGAACGGATCGCTGGCGCCTGACGCAGCCTGGGGCCCCCGACTGGCCGATGGGCAGGTCGGGAAAGTGGCGATCGGGCTGCTCGTCGCTTCGAGCCACGCTGCGTTGAAGTTGTGCCAGATGGTGGCCGGCCAGAGCCCTCCGAACTGCTCCCGTCCACCGAGGTCACCCATCGGCTTGGTTCCTTCCGCTGGAATGCCCATCCACACTGCAGTGGTCAGATAGGGCGTGAATCCGACGAACCAAGTGTTGGTGTTGCTCTCGGTGGTCCCGGTCTTTCCGGCCGCCGCTTGCTCACCCAGTTGGGCGTTCGTTCCAGTGCCGAATCGAACGTTGTCGGTGAGGATCTGGGTCGCCAGACAAGACGTGGATGCACTAAATGCGCGGGTCGGTGCGCTCTGGTGATCGATGAACACCCGCCCGTCGCGAGACTCCACCCGATCGACGAAATACGCGCTCTGATGCACACCACCGTTCGGAATCGCCGAGTATGCCGATGCCATCTCGAGCGGCGTGACGTCGAAAACGCCCAACGGCGTGGCTTTACTCCGAGAATCGAACTGCGATGTCACCCCGAGCCGCTGGGCCATGGCGACGACGTTGTCCACCCCGACTGTCTGCCCGAGTCGGACGAACGCTCCGTTGGATGATGCCAGCGTGACCGACGAGAGAGTGCCGCCGGTGCCGGTGACCACGTAAGGATCAGGGGTA